>CP029329.1:0-272500 GCA_003129525.1 Clostridium beijerinckii
AGCATTTGGAATTAACATATATTCTGAAAATCCGCCTATAGTACCAGCACGCATAGGATCACCTTTAGCAAGAAGAGGATATGGATATACTCTATCGCCCACTTTGATATTTTTCACATTTTTACCTACTTGCACTACTTCTGAAACCATTTCGTGACCAAACTCGCCACCGACAGTAATTTTTGTCCAGTGCCTGGACCATGGAAATAAACAGCCACATCTGTACCACAAATACTTGAATATATATTCTTAACAATAATATCATTATCACCAGTTAATGGCATTTCCATCTCTATCAATCCAATATTTTTCTGACCATTATAAATAGCTGCTCTCATAATTAACATCTCCTTTACTTCAACACTTGTTTCGTTAATGTAAATATAGTATATTATGATTAACATTGAGAAACAACCATCATTATTACTACATATGTTGTAATAATAAATAGGAGAACTAAAATGAATATAAAAAATAATGAGAGATTTCAAAATACCGAATTAAAAATACAGCGAACTTTATTAGAATTGTTAGAAAATAAAGATTTCAATAAAATTACCGTTCAAGAAATATGTACCTCAGCTAAGATAAACCGTTCAACATTTTATTCACATTATTTAGATGTTTATGATTTAATAGACAAAACAGAACTAAATATGCATAATAAACTTATCACTCTATATGAAAATACAGGAATTTCAAAAGCAAATTTTCTTAGTACTAAATATATTACTATATTTTTAAAATTTATATATCAGTATAAAAATTTTTATCGTGTACGTCTGCAAACTCGTAAAAATTTTCCTATCGAACAAGGCTTTGAGACATTGTTAAACGAAATTATTAAACCATATTGTCAAAAGAAAGGCTTTAAATCTGAAAGTGAAATGATGTACTTCTTGTCTATATTCAAGCGGGCTTCACAATGATGCTAAAGCGCTGGGTAGATAATGATTTCAATGAATCACCAGAAGAACTTTCTGAAATCATTTTAAAGTGTATTTCTTACGGATTTGACTTTTAATAATTTAGCGAATTTAAGATGAATAAACTTCACTTGCAAATTATTCGTCTTATTTAAGTTCTATAAGAAAGTTGATTTATATAGGCTAATATGAAGTTAGCTATTGATTATAACATTTTTGTAAATATCACATAATTGAATTTTTAAAGAACATTTTACTTCGTCAAATGAAAATTGCGTATTAAACGAAATGAGAAGTATTTACAAGTTTGAGTTCGGCTTATCAAGTTTAAGTTGTTCTTCACCCCATACAGACAATTCTTTCAATGCAGGAAGTAGTGCTTTACCTCTTTTTGTTAAAGCATATTCAACTTTAGGGGGAATCGTTTCATATTGGATTCTAACAACAAGATTGTGTTCTTCTAATTCTTTTAAGGATTTTGTAAGCATCATATTAGTAATGCCTTTAACTTTTCGTTTTAATTCATTATATCTAGTGAATTTATTATCAAATAAGTACCACATAATAGGTATCTTCCACTTTTTCCCGATGACATCTAATGCGTATATAAGGGGGCATTGTGTTTCATATTTATCATCACTAGGAAATTCTACATTGGAATGCTTATCATTATTCATAATTACAACTCCTTTAAATTCAATAGTATACTTTTTCATACTAACACAGAAAAAACTGCGTACTTATGTATTTCTAACTTTGTGATATATAATTATCACATAAAATCATAAATGCAAAAATAAGTGAAAAAAATATAAAGAAATTCAAGGAGTGTTACTATTATGAAAGTGATTGCTATCAACGGAAGTCCAAGAAAAAACGGAAATACCGTTACATTATTACAAAAGGCTCTTGAAGGGGCTAAATCTATGGGTGCTGATACTGAAATTGTACATCTATATGACTTGAATTTTAAGGGTTGCACCAGCTGCTTTGCCTGTAAACGAAAAGGCAGTAAATACAACGGTCACTGCGCCATGAAAGATGATCTAACGAGTATCCTAGAAAATATTTTGAAATGTGATGTTTTACTGTTAGGTTCACCATTATATTTTAATAGTGTTACCGGAGAAATGCGTTCGTTTTTAGAGCGTTTGTTATTTTCAATTTATACATATAATACTGCTAATCCAACATTTTTTAAAGGTAAAGTAGATGTTGCAGTCATCTATACGATGAATGCAACAGCTGAAAATATAAAACAGTCCAACATGGAAGAATCTATATTCGACCATTTAAAGAATTTACTGAAATTGTTATTAAATGGAACATCAGAATTTTTACTTTCCACCGATAACTATCAGTTTAATGATTACTCTAAGTATGAGTCATCAATATTTGATGAAAAACATAAGGCACAAGTAAAAATAGAACAATTTCCTATCGACTGCCAAAAGTCCTTTGATATAGGCGCTAGGCTAGCAGTTCATATATAAAAACATAAGGCACAAAAATGTGCGTACTTGTTATTATGTTTATTAACGAATAAAGTAGTAACATTAATAAAATACTAGATATAAATGAAATAGTTTTATAGCGATAAATAATTTAGGAGGCAAAAAAAATGAAAAAAAATTTAGGTGCTAAACTTATGGTCTATCCTACACCAGTTTTGGTTGTATCTACTTATGATAAAGAAGGTAATCCAAATACCATGGCTGCTGCTTGGGGGGGGGATTTGCTGCTCGTCTCCACCCTGCGTGACGATTTCATTGCGTAAAGCTACTTATACTTATGATAGCCTTATGGAAAAGAAGGCTTTCACAATAAATATCCCTTCAGAAAACTATGTTAAAGAAGCTGATTATTTTGGCATAGTGTCAGGGAAAAAGGAAGATAAATTTGCAAAAACCGGACTTACACCGGTAAAAAGTGAATTTGTTGATGCCCCTTATATAAGTGAATTTCCAATAAATATAGAGTGTAAAATTATACAAGTTATTGAACTTGGCTTGCACACTCAGTTTATTGGTGAGGTTATGAATGTTAAAATCGATGATACTATACAAGAAAAAGGAAATCAACCGATTATAGAGCAAATAAAACCCTTAATATTTGCTCCTGATAGTGCAAATTACTATGGTATTGGGGAGCAAGTTGCTAAGGCATATTCTATAGGTAAGGAGATCGGATAATAAATGACAGCTTTCTATGATAATATAAAATATCATAGGAGGCTGTTTTTTATACAAATCATTGAGTTCCCCTATAACTTCTCTTGATGTTGAACAATAAATTACTATTACGTTTATTAGAATAAAGAGAATTACTTTAAATACACGTCATGTTTATAATTTATGGATGATACGCTTATATATTATTTCAGCCCCTTGCTTGGCGGAAATCTCACTTACATCTATTTTCTCTGTGTCCATTCTATAATAATTACTTAACCTTGGCACACTTCTCTTAATGACATCTTCGTTCCTAATTCCCTGTCTAATGTCTCCTGCAATTCTTGCAATTAATGATTGCTCCGAGCATACAATAGAGAACTTATATAATTTACAATCGTGTTTGTTCAATCTTGATAGTACATCATCAAGAATTATTTGTTCGTGCATTACCCAACAGAAAATAATATTTTCATATTCTGTACAGGAAATAAAATTATTTAAGAGATAACTAATATTATCAATTACCATATTTTTTGTTTCGTCAGTAACAATAAAAGGTGACATATCCCAACACCAATCACCGTCAAGAAAAACACATTTAGGCAATAGTTTTTGCAGTTCTTTACTCGTTGCTGTTTTTCCTATACCCATTGTTCCATTTATAAAAATAAGATTTTTCATCATACTTCCTCTCAATCATTTAACTCCTACTTAATTCGCATAAATCTACCAATACGCATTGATTATAGCATATTTTGTAAATATCCCATTATTCAATTTTCATTTTACTCATTAAATATACATATTATTCATAAGTTGTAATATATTTTTACCACTATTTATCCTAATTACCCATTCTTCACCTAGCTTTGTCAGTTCATTGTTTGTTCTATCATGCATGCATCTTATCATGGCATTTGCAGCATAAACTAATTAGGTTATCACTAACACGTTTTAAGTCTGCAACAACACATTATGACAAAAAAATACCACACTGAATCAATGTGATATTTTTGTTTATTATTTATTTATACTAATACACCATATAAGAATACTGTGCAGTAAAGATTATTTATATGGAAATAACTATTAGTAATAGTTATTTCCATATAAAAAGTTATTCAGCCTTTTATAATACATTGAACGTAACAAGTTAATACGTTATATTACATTCAAACTGAATTCTTCAAGGAATGTTCAATACCCAAAGTGACAGTAATTCAATTGCATTTGTGTTACTTTCAGAATACCAAGACACACTTAAGCTAACACTCAATTATATCTTATTTATTAACATTCTAGATATAATGCATGCTGATAGCATAAGAAAACTTACACCAAGAGAAACATTTAATCTACAAGAAATTTCCTAATTATGACCTTCTTCTTTTCAGAAAGATTTAGCCAAACGAAATCCTAGATCATCTATTCCAAATGAGGGATGCCCACGACGACGGCAAGTAGCTCCGCATCCTCTAGCCTGTTCAGCCCAGCTCCCACCACGAAAAATACGATATTGACCATATGTTTTTTCATCGTACAAATCCCAGCACCATTCCCATGTGTTTCCTAACATATCGTATAATCCCCAATTATTAGGCTCTTTTTTACCCACCTCATGAATCCTGCCTTCCGAATTCTCACAATACCAAGCAATGTCCTCTATCTCTCCATACCTATAACCTGTTGATGTAGATTTACAAGCATACTGCCATTCTGCATCTGTCGGCAACCTATATCCATCGGCATTCCAATCACAAAACACATTACTGCCATTTAGTTCAAAAGTATAACATTCATTCAATCCACATTCCTTTGAAAGTAGATTGCAGAATGAAATAGCATCGTACCAAGATACATTCACAATTGGTGTATAATTCACCTCTATATTATCTTGTACCTTATGAAAGATTACTTCATATAAGCTTTTTGTAACTGGATATTTAGCAAGAAGAAAAGGCTTAATTTCAAATTTTCTTTTAATTTCTGTCAAATTTCCCTTTTGTCCAGGTATGCTCATTTTAGAATCTGAACTAATCCATTTCTGTTCATCGCGATAATTCCTCAAATATTCCACACCACCAGGAATACGTATCATTTGGTTATTTAAATAATTCTTTATATTACTATCCATAGATTTCACTCCCATAACCTTGAGTTCATTATTCCTTTTGTATTTAATATTATTTTCTGTGCTTCATCGTTTAAGTGAGAGTCCAAATTTTATATTTGGCTGCTCGAACTTACTCAGCGAACGTATGTGAGTCGAGTTTCCTTAATATTATACTGCTATCTTCTGAACACACATTTTGAAACTTATATTTATTCTTCCAAAGAGCATGCCAATTATTATCATTATTAAAACACCAATTATACCTGCCACAATTTCCATTTAAATACCTCTTTTATTACTTTTTTGCATTATTCCATCGCCAAAAATCACCATTTATATGGTACATCCTTAAATTGGAATTTTAAAACCACTAGTTATACTCATATTATTGGGTATACAACCTTAAATTCTTCACAAACGACAGGCATATTTTCTGTAAATTCTTGACCAATCTCTTTTAGCTCCATAGAGAAAATTTCAGAATGACATTTTCTCCAAGATGTAAGTGTACGATCAAGCTCACCTTCTTTATATGCATGTTCCTCCTTCACTTGGTTGAAAGGTATTGTATATATTTTTATCGTTTCTGTGATACAAACAGCTTCTCCTTTTGTATTTAATATCAAATTATATCCTCCAACTGATGGCAATGGAGCATTTTCTGCAACATAACAAGGATACGCACTAGCTGTTGCAGTTTTAATCCCATTTAATACTAATTCAGCCAATAAGTCTGGCATGTCAGGTGTATTTCCACCAAATGCCCATGCCTCGTAATTTTTAGCATTTATGTTAACTTTAATATATTCATCCCACATTTGTATTTCAGTCATTTTCTTTCCCCTCTTTATATAATCTCTCTAACAAATTACTGTTTATATTACTCAACTTCAAATCGAAATTTTTAATAGTTACCGTTTTCTTTATTTTGTTTTCGCAACATTCCACACCTGTTTTCTGGCAAGTACTCAAATTGATGCTTGTTATATAGCAAGTCAGCAGGCTTATTTGCTATTAGGCAAATATAACTATCCTCGTGTGTATTCTCTTCAAAGTAACTGTCAATGGCCTTCATAATTTTCTCTGCATAACCTTTACGCTGATACTTCTTGTCTACCATAATATCACTCACAACGTAGGTTATACCGCCATCGCCAACTACTCTGCCGAATCCAATCAGTTCTTCTTTGTCATATAGGCATACTGTAAACAAGGAATTCTTTAATGCAATCTGGCTTCTATTTAAATCTTTATTTCCCATTCCAGAACGTAGCCGAAGGCTCACATAGTCTTGGGCTGCTGGAGCTTCATAAGCAAGTTTCATACTCATCTTTTCTCCTCTACAAATTACTCTTTATCTACTACTACACAGTTAATTACAATGTTGTAGCAACTACAAAATCTTGATTGTTATACCTTTTAAGAAAATTGTGTTGTAAGTCATTTCTTCTCTTTAAGAATTGAATCTGCACTAAATGTTCCAACTAATTATATATCCGTATAAAAAAAACACCATATTAGGAAAGTTGAATTAAATAAAGTAAATGTAAGTAGTTGAAAGATAATTAAAATCATTCCTTAAATAGTTCTATACATTTTTCTGAAATTCTCTTTCCAAATACGTTGAAAAGTTCCTTACTTTCTTCGAAATTTTCTTTTAAGGCTACTGGCCCTAAATGAATATATGGTTCACCTATTGCGGAACCGCCAGAATAAACTAACATTCCTCTTACCATAAGATGAATAATAATTGTTAAAATAGCAGTATCTGCTCCCCCCTGTGGGAAATTTGCAGTAGCAAAAACTCCCCCTATTTTACCTGAAAGATTACAGTCACGCGATTCATCAAACCATTTTTTAATTTGCCAGCAAGTATTAGCATAATAAGTTGGAGTTCCAAAAATAACAGCTTTACTTTCCTTTATATACTCATAATCTATATTTTCAATATCAAATATTCCCACTTCAATATTTTCTATAGTTTTCATACCCTTTGCAATTTCTTCTGCCATTGTATGTGTCTTTCCCGTTTTACTAAAATAAATAATTGATAATTTCACTTTTAACCTCTCCTCAAATTTCAATTTTATACTTATCATTTTGTTCTATATGCTTCCATTCAATAGTTTCAAGATAATTGTTCCTGTAGTCTGGGTGAATAAATAACATTTCCAAAGTATATTCATTGTTCTGCTTAATTCCAACTGTATAAGCTCCAACAGTATTATCACCATATTTTACTATTACGTTTTTAAAGAAAACTACGTATTAAGAACTTTCACAAATAACATTTCATATTTCCATAGTTTTTGCTAATACAGCAAGTTTGCTTAATGTTTTCCAATTACGCACAGTTGTTGATACATTCAATTTATAAAGATTATTAGCAAGTTTTGAATTTCGAATACTATGATGGAATAAAAGATATACATTTCTCCCTACAATATGATATTTATCACTTTCAGTTCTATAAACATCTATGTACTCAATCTTTTCTTTTAAAGGATTATGTGCCAATAATGCAACATACAGACTCTCTACTTCGGATAACGTCTCTGCTTCTGTTACTTCATCCTTCGAGAATGGGCAATTCAAAATAATCTGTTCTAACTCTGTAGATGTCCTCAAAATAACTTTTACAGGAATTCCAAAAACTGCCTCAATCTCATGTTCAATTTTATTACACAGAGATTTCTCTGCTTCATTTGATTTGAATAGAACATTTCCACTTTGAATATATGTTTTTACTTCACAAAACCCAATTGATTCAAATACTCGTTTCAAATCTGTCATCTTAATTATATTTTTTCCACCTATGTTAATACCTCTTAAAAATGCTATATAAACTGTCATATTGTAAACCCTCCTTGATATGAAAATAAATCGTAATATCCTAACGTTGTGAATCAACATAATAAGAATGTGTAATAATTAGTTATAAATATTATCTTCAACTGTTTGTTTCAATCCTTTGAGAATAATGTCCCAGTTTTCACAAGTTCGATTAAATATTTCTTCTGTTTTAATATTGTCTTGAGTAACTGAAAGTAAAGTATCTTCACCTTTTTCCATCAATTCATAAGTTATGTTTGCATAATTTTCTGGTTTATCTTCCAAACCAGAGAAAGGAGACCAAAAAGCATATTTGAAAACTTTATTTGTTATTAGTTTTGAAATTAATCCCTTGTCCTCATAGATATTCCCTTCCCACTCTCCTCTAAAAATTATAGGACTTCCGATTTTCCATTCAGAAATTGCTTCAGTACCAAATAAATACTGTTTTATCAATTCAGGATTTATCAAGGCGTTCCAAGCTTTAGATACATCAGCATTAATTTCAATTTCTTTCTTTACAACCAATTCTTTATTCATAAGTAATCACTCCTTTAAATATTTTTATTTAAATCTTTTGACTTATCGCAACTTTAGTGTCCCTACTTTTATTACTTCCTATTTATGTACAATAAATTACTATTACGTTTTAAAGAAAACTACGTACTATTTAATTTCTGCAAAAATTTCATGTATATTTCCATCTGGGTCAGCAAATAGTGCTGTTCTTTGATTCCAAGGCATATTTTGTGGTTCATGAACAGATGTTGCTCCTTTAGAGATTAACTCCTTAAATGATTCATCAACATCATTAGGATTTTCACATGGGAAAGCAAGTTCAAAGCCTTGTCCAAATGACTCTTTCCTATATTCACTACTATACACATACATAACATCTCTCATACAAATAGCAAATCTTGCTCCATCGTTTTCAAATTCAACATAATTACCAAGGTCACTTTCAATTCTAAATCCAAGAACTTGATTATAGAAATTTTTCATTTTATCTATATCATTTGTCCAAATCGTAATAAGATTAATTTGTGCTTTCATCGTATATTTTTCCCCTTTCTTAATTTAACATATAGTTCGCTTTAAAATAGAATTGTGTATAAAAAGATATCGCAAATTCATCTGAATAATGCGATATTTTACACTTATTATTTATTTTTATAATTCATAATGAAACAAAATCACTATTTAAGTTCCACCGGATTAATATATACTTCTCCTTTACCAAGTAATATAATTGTGTAATTAGGAAGAATAGGTATTGTATTATGCTTTTCTGAATTGGGTGTCAGCCGTATAGCTTGAAGTATATTTTGATCTTCATCAGTAATTATAATAGACATGGTATCTGTTGATGAAATGTTTGAAACAGAATAAATGTCATCTTTTGAATGATTAAAATCAGATAATGTATAAATACCTTGGGTAAGATTATTAGTAGTTAAAGCTGCAAATGCAGGTTTTAATCCACTTACAATAAATGTTAAACATAAAAAAGTCAAGAATAAAACAGTAAATCTTTTCATTACAACTCCACCTTTCAGTTATATTATACTCAATGAGCCTAATAATATTAGTCCTTTTTACTTTTACAATAAAATCCCTACTTTAAAACACTTTGTAAATATCCCATTATTTAATTTTCAAAGGACATTTTCCTATCTTGTTACGTCAAAGCTACATATTACGTATCTAAAACATTAACTTAACAATATAAGCAATTATGATGTATAAACCTACAATTATTGAAAATATTCCAACAGCCTTATTTCCCTTGTGAGTTTCTTTTGAATCTAAACCTTGTGACAAGTTAACTTGATATAAACCACTAAACAATTGAGTACCCCCCCAAATAACATCACAATATAACTATCTCCATAATAAGGAAACGAAAGGAATAGCGCAACAATTGTAAGTATACTAAATACAATGCTTGCTAAATAAAATACGTTATTGTTAATTTTCAAGTTTAATAACTCCTGTCTCATTATTTCTAAATAATTTCTTCGTCATATTTACTATTATTCATTAGATTATAGTTCTTAATAACACTTATTATAACATAATTTACAAAATATCACACAAATTGTACATATATTGATTCTCTATTTTTCACATCTTTTACTTTGATATATAAATGTGTTACATTGCTTTGAGACATAAAGTTCTTAGCCTTTATTATCTCTTTATCTATATCAAATATTTGAAGCCATTTGGACCACTTAATATAATTGTTGATATATTTTGTTGCAACACCATTAAACCTATTCATCCATTTCTTTAAATTGCTATTGAAAGCATTAATATGTTGCATATGATATGATCTATCTTTATGTTTCCTCTTTTTATACAATACCCAACTCATAAGTTATACGTATATTTCAAAAAAATTGGTAATTATATTTATACTTAGTGAACATTGATCATTAATTTTCTAAGTATAAATACAATTTCAGGAACGGTTATCTACATGGATATCCATTCCTGAAATTATACTTATGCGATGAATATATACAGACTAGAAATAAGGGTCATGCTTTTGCGGAATGTTACATTGAAGATTTTGATGGTTGCGCTTCTAGATTATAAGTTGTTCCAAAATGCTTGTTCAAAAAGTGAGAATCGAAATTTTACATTTCGTTCTTCGAACTTTCTCTGTGAGCGTTTATCTTTGAGGCTAGCATTTTGGGTACAACTTGTGATCTTAGAAGCACCCATCAAAATCTTCCGTAACTGGAGCAAATGCATGACCCTTATTTCGGCGGATTATACTCATAAGTTCAGTTTTCACAGTGGGTATCTAATCATTTATTTTCTTTTGAAATACACCTATACGCATATCTATAGTAATAACAAGTGATTCATATGACTCTAGCTTTTCTTTATTTTCTGCAGTAGATTTCCAATAATGAGGTGTCATTTTTAATAAACTTAGTATTTCTTCTTTGTTTAAGTTTATATCAAATGTAACATTAGATTCTTTAATATATTCATTTTCCTCATCACTAGCTTTATATACCTTTTCATTTAAATGAACCTCTGAATAAATAATATTTCTAAGCTGAATTAAATGATTAGTTCTAGGCAACACTCTAACGAAAACTCCATCATCTTTTAAAACTCTATTACATTCATTAATATCTATAGGACTAAATACAGAAAGTATGCAATCTACAGTTTTGTCATTAGATGGGATGTGAAAATTATTACCAACTGCCCAAACGCACTCTTTATTTGTTTTACTTGCATATTTTACGGCCTCTTTAGATACATCTATACCGTAGTAATTAGCTTTTATATTTTTATTATCCATATAATTCTTTAAATTTGTTAAATAATAACCTTCTCCACATCCTAAATCCATAATATTAAAATTCTTATTATTATCTGCTCCCAAACATTCAACAATCATTTCATTAATTTTATCAGATATGGGTTTATAATAATCCATAGATAGAAATTCTACTCTAGACAAGACCATTTCTTTAGAATCTCCTGGATTTTTACTATTTTTTTGGTTGCTAATCAATAGATTTACATAGCCTTCTTTTGCTATGTCATAGGAATGATTATTTTCACATCTATATGTTTTATTTGAAACATCTTTAATTAATTTTTCTTTACAAACAGGACAAAGTAGTAGTTCATTATTCATAATATACAGCTCTCTTTCTATCTCATTTCAATCTCTATACTATACACTTTTTGCATGTCTTTATCAACTTCTAGACATATGATATGCAGTAACAAATCAAAAAGAGATGCAGTCAAAATATTGACTGCATCTCTGTATATAAGTATAAGATTATAAGGGGTTGGGAATATTATTCTTTTATACATTTATATAATACCACAATGCGACAAATTATTCTATATTTTTTTGAAGAAAATTTTTTTTATTTTCGACAAAATACCAATAGTAATAAAATCTTTAACTTGTTAACATTTTCCCATTGTTTTTATATATATAAATTAAAATAGATAGGCTAAACCCCAAGTTTAACCTATCTGAAAATTATAAGGGGGTATAAAGGGGAGAGGGATTTCTATCTTTTGTATATCTATATTTTAACATATTTCAACATTATGTGCTATATTAATTTCCAATATTTATTGATTATTTTTCGACAAATTTAAACGGCTTCCATTGTCTATTTTAGTGCTTCTTTCTTTTTCTAATAGGATTGTTCTGAAGTTCAGTTGACCTATCTATATAATTTGTATGAAGTAACGTATTTGCTTTTACTCCATCAGGTTCTCCCATATAATTTTTGTACATATTTTGAAGGTTTTCATTTTCATATGAAACCCTTATTGCTGATTCTTTATCAATATTTTTTAAAACATCACTTCTTAGTTTTATATAACTTTCTTCTAAAGATTTATCTGTAGCTTTATCATAACACTCCATATTTATTGCCTTAGCTCTGCAAATATTACTACATAATTTACATCCAACGCATCCTTCCTTTTGAACTACCGCTCTTCCGTGGTCATTATATGCTATGGCTCCAACAGAACAATTTTCTATACATGTACCACATGCTATACATAAATTTTCATTGATTTGAGATTTCTTTTTTATTCTTGGAGTTCCTCCCCCATTTATGCACCCACCTGGACATACCATAACTTCAATAAATAAATACTCTTTCAATTTTCCACTACTTAAGAATTTTTCAATTTCTTTTAGCCCACTTACAATTGCAACTTTATAATTTTTCCCTCCTAAATTAACAGTTGCTTCCTTTATATTTTCATATCCATCTATTTCTTTAAATTCAATATTATCAACTTCTGACAAATCACCTTTTAAGTAATTTTCTACTGTTCTAAGTGTTGATTGCATAACACCCCCACTTGCTCCAAAAACAACTGCTGCTCCAGTATGTTCTCCCATAAACTGATCTGGACTTTCATCTGGTATTGCTGTTATATCTATTCCATTTTCTTTTAGAAGTTCTGCGTATTCTCTAACAGTCAAAACTATATCAATATCTTTGTAGCCATTTCTTCCCATTTCATCTCTTTCTGCTTCATATTTTTCAGCAGTACATGGTTTTAGAGATACTGCAACTATATTAGTAGGCAAAACATTATAAGTATCTGCAAAATATGTTTTTATGCTTGCCCCCATCATTTGCTGTGGAGACTTTGAAGTTGAAATATTCTTTAATATTTCTGGATGAAAAAGTTCAGCATATCGTACCCAAGCAGGGCAACAAGAAGTAAACATAGGTAAATTTTCTTTGCTAGCAATTCTTTTTATAAGTTCAGTCCCCTCTTCTACAACTGCCATATCAGCTCCAAAATCAGTATCAAACACATTTTGAAATCCTAACTTTTTGGCAGACGGTGCTATCTTCCCCCCTACATTCGTTCCTATTGGAAGATTAAATTCTTCTCCAAGTGTTGCTTTTGCTGCTGAATCTGCTGTTAATATTAAATATTTTCCGCTGTTTAAGGATTCCTTTACTAAAGCTACATCATCTCTAACATTAATTGCCGTTGTCGGACACTCAAGTGCACATTGCCCACAGTATATACATCCACTAGCCCCAAAAGTCATATGCTTAGGATCTACTGTCATTCTTCCATTGTCAACTGCTTTTAATGCAGATATCTTAGTTTCTTGCGCACATGTAAATGCACAAGCTGTACATCCAATACATTTTTTCTTATTTATTTGTATAATATTATCTTCTTTAATCCTAGTAAGTTTTTTTGACCTGCCCATATATCTCTCCATCTTATTATTACTATAATTATATTTACTTTTTTTTAAAGCTTATTATTACTCTTTATATATGATATAAAAAATAATAAGCCAAAAATGTAATGTATATTTTTCCTTAAGACGAGTTTATGAGTTCAACTAAAGAGATATAATAACTTGTTATTTTATTGAAGGTCCCTTATCATATCAATATAATAGTTTTTAAAACTAAAGGTCTACTGCTGTATATGATGTGGAGGGGAATTTATTGATTATTACCATAATAACGGCTTTTGTTTCATTTGCCAGTACCAATATTGATGATATATTTATACTTATGCTGTTTTTTACGCAAGTAGATAAAGTCATGAAAAGAACTCACATTGTTATTGGACAGTATTTGGGTATTGGAGTATTAACCCTAATAAGCATTATAGGGGCTTTAGGTCTATCAGCAATTCCACAAGAATATGTGGGTTTACTTGGATTGATACCCATATATTTAGGAATAAAAGAATATTCAAATTATAAAAAAGGAAGTAATAATGAAAATATAGATCAGCAAGAACTTGAAAATGGTGAGAATAGCAAAATCGAAGAAACAACTGTTGTTCAAAAAGATAGTGTAATAACTTTTATTAATCCAAGCATTATAAAAGTATTCAGTGTAACTTTAGCTAATGGTGGAGATAATATAGGAATTTATACACCTCTTTTTACAGGCATGAATTTAGTGGATATTTTAGTAACAGTGATAATATTTATGATTCTAATATCACTTTGGTGTTTTATTGCTCTAAAGTTGGCAGAACATCCTTTTGTACACATAAATATCGAAAAGTACAATCATATTTTTGTTCCAATAATATTTATAGGATTAGGACTTTTTATCTTAATGGAAAATGGAACCATAAGTTATATTTGTAAGAAACTATTTTAAGATATAGATACCCACAGTGAAAATCATAATTATGTGTATATCCGCCGAAATAAAGGGGCATGCATTTGCTCCAGTTACGGAAGATTTTGATGGGTGCTTCTAAGATTACAAGTTGTACCCAAAATGCTAGCCTCAAAGGCAAGCTTTGAACAAGCATTTTGGAACAACTTGTAATCAAGAAGCGCAGCCATCAAAATTTTCAATGTAACATTACGCAAAAGCAGGCCCCTTTATTTCTAGTTGGAAATGTATTCATATTATAAGTATAACTTAAGGGGTGGGTATTTATAGATAACCAGCCCAAAAGTTTTACTTATTCATTGGTATAAAGCTTGATTTTCCTAAGTATTTTCCGAGGAATAAGTAAAGTTTATTTCGTGGTTATCTATATAGTTGCACAATGTTAAAATATTGACTATTATAGATTGACAGCCACTTATAACTTATCCACTTTTTTTAACACCATATTAAAGCATAGCCATTTAATATGACTTAAATTCATATTATTGGTAATAATAGAATTAATATATAAATTTCTATTGACTCTATGACCATTGAGGTTACATGGCGCCCCTTGATGATACATTGTACATTGTGACCCTTGAGGGTATAAATAATAAGCAGGTGAAGACGTGAATTATATAATATATGATTTAGAATTTAATCAAAAAAATAATATTTCTGAAGAAGTTGATGGTAACTCTACAGAATCTGATATTAACTCTATAATAACTGAAATTAATAAGACTACTATGCCTTTTGAAGTTATCCAAATTGGAGCATTAAAATTAAATGAGAACTTTGAGACAATTTCTACATTTAATACATTAATTAAACCAACTGTATATAAATACATTCATCCCTTTGTAGAGAATTTAACTAAAATAACTGATGATATGGTTGCTTCATGTAACGATTTTGTTCATGCTTATGAAGATTTTCTACAATTCATTGGAGATGATGAGATGATACTATGCGTATGGGGCATGGCTGATATTAAAGAACTTATAAGAAATGTGAAATTTTATAATTTACCCACTTCACATATTTCTAAGTACATTGACATCCAAAAATATGCTTCACACTATCTCAAAGCTCCAAAAAAATCTAGAATTGGTTTAAAAAATGCAATTGACCTTTTAAATATAACAATTGAAGGTGAATTTCATGATGCCTATAACGATGCTTATTACACTGCAGAAGTCTTTAAAGTAATTCATGATGATACTATAAAGCCTATGATTTACACCCCAGCTCCACCAAGACGCGTATCAAACCCTAAAGAAAAAATTGATATACCATCCTTAATAAAAGAATTTGAAAAAATATATAATAGAGAAATGTCTGAAGAAGAAAAATCTATAATAAAACTTGCTTACATGATGGGTAAAACCAGGCAATTTATCCTATAGCTAGCATTTATAATACTTCCACATCTTCAAGTGGAATCTATTATAAATGTTTTTTTATTTACAGTTTTAGTAATAATCTTTTTTTTGCAATACTATATTATAATGATTCCATTTGTATTAAATAATAAATAGGAGACGCATATGTATATTAATTATGTTAAACCAACATTTTGGATTGTTATTGGCATACCAATTATTTTTTTATTTGGATCATTAATGCATTTTGCATATGATTGGAGTGGACAATTAACTATTGTAGGTATCTTTACTCCTGTTAATGAAAGCATTTGGGAACATTTAAAGCTTTCTATATACCCAACTTTTCTTTGGTGGATTGTAGTCTTTTTTAGCTTTGATGATGATCATATCAGTCCCTACAGATGGTTTACATGTTGTGTAATTTCAGTTATTATTAGTCCTATTGTTATAACCTCTTTTTATTATGTTTATACTGGTGCTCTTGGAATACAGTCATTATTTCTTGATGTATTTTCTTTATTTTTAGGTCTTTTTATTGCCCAATACCTTGCACTTCATATTTTTAATAAATCCAAAATAACAAGAATTCACTTTTATCTCTCTATATTAATAAGCCTGATAATAATTGCTTCATTTACACTCTTCACTTTCTCTCCACCTAAATTGCCTATATTTATGGATTTCACTACTAATCAATATGGGATTCAATAGTACAACCCCCATTTTGGATGAATTATTTTTCATAAAAAAAGAAAGAGCGTATTCCTAAAAATCCGCTCTTTCTTACATAAGTCATTCACTAAAAATAATACCTTAATTTAAATAAATGATTATATCTAAGTAAATGTTTACACATAAATTCCAATTGTTAACCATAAAAATTCAAATTTATAAGTTGTCTATATATATTCGCCAACTGCTTCCTCTCCATTTAAAGTTCTAATTACCCCTTGTGCTAAGGCAAGCATTTCATCTTCACCTGGATAAACTACTATAGGCGCAATAAAAGACACTCTTTTGCTTATTACATCTATAATTGGTTTCCCATAAGCCATGCCTCCAGTTAAAATTATAGCATCCACTTTACCATTTAGCACAGCTGCTGCTGCACCTATACTTTTTGCAACTTGATATCCCATAGCATCATGTATTAGTTTTGCTTTTGGGTCTCCTTTTAATGTTGCTTTTTCTACAATTCGTGCATCATTTGTATCAAGGTAATCTACAAAACCACCTTTTCCAGTTATTTTCTTTAAAACTTCTCCTAATGTATATTTTCCACTAAAGCAAAGTCTAACTAAATCACCTACTGGAACTCCTCCACTTCTTTCTGGAGAAAAAGGCCCATCACCATCAAGACAATTGTTTACATCCACTATTTTTCCCTTTTTATGTGCACCTACAGAAACGCCACCTCCCATATGAACAACTATAATATTTATATCCTCATATTTCTTAGAGCTTTCTTTTGCATATCTTTTAGCTACTGCTTTTTGATTTAGCGCATGAAAAATACTCTTTCTAGGAATCTCTGGCATACCTGACACTTTTGCTAGTTCTTCCATTTCATCTACAACTACTGGGTCTACTATGAAAGCAGGTTTACCAATGGAACTTGCAATTTCATTTGCTATTATAGCCCCAAGATTAGATGCATGTTCACCTTGTACATTTTCTTTTAAATCCTTTAACATCTTATCGTTTACATTGTAGGTACCACTAATTATTGGTTTTAGAAGTCCACCTCTGCCAACAACTGCATCCATTTCTTTTATGTCTATTTTATTATCCTGTAATATTTTTAATATAATACTTGTCCTAAAACTTTGTTGTTCAGCTACCCGCTTAAACTTGCCTATTTCCTCTGAGGAATGTCTTAAAGTTTCCTCAAATATTTCCTTTTCATCTTCATATACAGCTAATTTTGTTGATGTTGAACCTGGGTTTATTATTAATAATTTGTGACTCATATTCTCTTCCTCCCTATATTAAAAAAATACCTTTTATCCTTATAATAAGATAATTAACCATATTTTACAAGAAAAACCGTATATAAATATTAAAATAATTATAAATAGGTTTTCAATTTATAATTCCAGAAATAAAAAAGAATAAGAAAATATGTGCAGGATAATAAATATAAAATAAATATTTTAATCCATGGCCCTTTTTTTCATTGTAAAGTAACATTAATGGTACTGAAAAAATCATCATCCATTGATAATTATGATAAAATGCAGTTTTAAAAGTAAAATTTGAAAAAGGAAATAAAGATAATGAAAAAATTGAATAAACAATCATCATTTTCTTACGATTGTTCCTTAAATAAAAAAGCATAATACCAAGAATAACAAAAACAAAGCCGCCTTCACATACTAATGGGCAAGGTAAAAATGACATTACAATTTGAGATATATTTTTTGAAAATAACGAAGAAACTACTATAGGTAATATTATCTCAAAGAATACAGCAATAGAGATAAGAAGAACTTTTTTATTAAACTCTTTATTCTTATCACTCAAAAATTCGAATAATAATATATTTAATCCTATTAGAAATAAGGTTTCAAATATATTATTTTTTACTACAATATAAGATGGATCATTTATAGATATTTTCCAGGAAATAAACTTACCTAATGACATTATTACTGAAAAAAAGTATAACCTTTTAACATAAGTAATTCTATTTCTTGTATGAAAAAATCCTTCTATCATTGTAAATAAAAAAAGTGGAGCTGATAATCTTCCAAGCCAATTAAACCAAATTGGAATTCCATTGGATGAAAAAAATTCATAAGAATGATCTATAGTCATTAACACTAATGCTATTATTTTTAGAGTAAAACCATCTAACCCTTTTTTAGTTAGATTATTTGTTACTTCCATAGAATGCCTCCTTAGCTTATTTATTTATGTATTTATAAATTCTTATTTTATTTAATCTTGGCGCATTTTATATTATACTCTTAAGTATATAATAATTTAATCAAGTTAGTAAAATATATATTAGCTTTGATAATTATCAAAGGTCTGCTTATATAGGTTTTTTATACTATTAAGGCACTATAAAAATCTTTAGTAACCGAACAAATGCATTCCCCTTTATTTCGGCGGGATATCCGCATAAATATAGGTTTCTTATTGAGAATTTAAATTAATCAAAAGAAAGAAGTGAATTTATTATTGATATTTTCTAATCTTATTATAAATAAAGATGAACCTATTTATATTCAAATTGAAAGACACATTATTGAAGGTATTAAAAAAGGTGAATTAAAAAAACATAGTAAGCTTCCTTCTACAAGAGAAGCAAGTAAATTTTTGAATATAAGTAGAAATTCTGTTATTTCCGCTTATGAAGAGCTTGAAAGCAGAGAAATAATAATTACAAAAAGAGGAATAGGTACTTTTATATCAATTGAAAGTGTAAATGAAAGTTATGAGTACAATGTAGATTTTATGAAAAGAGTTAATTTTTACGGAGACACTCTTAGAGAACTTGATATTATAAAAAGTGAATTACCTTATAAAAAAGGAATGATATCTTTCAAATCAATTTCTCCTGAAAGTCATCTTTTTAATCTTGATGATTTTAAAAGGTCTCTTTTAGATGCTTGGACTTTTGAAGAAGCAAATCTACTTAATTACGGTTATGCCAAGGGTTATAAACCATTAATAGATTACTTTTTTGATTATATGGAAGAAAAGCGTGTAGCTACTAACAATAAAGATATCTTAATAACCAATGGATTTACTGAAGCCTTTGATATAATTATTAGTTCTTTAACAAATAAAGGCGATGTAATTTTATGTGAAGAACCAACCCATAATACTGCTTTAAAGATTATGAAAGCTTATAATCTTAAAGTTGTTCAAGTAAAAATGGATAAAGAAGGACTAAATTTAAAGGACCTTGAAGAAGCTTTAGAAAAATACAATCCGAAGTTTGGATATTTAATACCTTCTTATAATAATCCAACAGGAATTGTAACTAAAACTGAAAGAAGAAAAGAAATATATAATCTTTTCAGAAAATATTCTGTTCCTATTATAGAAGATGGATTTAATGAAGAATTATTATACTCTAGCTCTCCAATTGATCCCATAGCTTCTTTGTGTGGAAGTGGGAATGGAGTTATCTATATAGGAAGTCTTTCAAAGATATTATTTCCTGGCCTTAGAATTGGATGGATATTTGGAGACGAAAAACTCATAGATGTTTTAGAAAGCGTAAAACGTGGAAGAAACATTCATTCATCCTTTTTAGACCAAAGTGCATTTTATTATTATTTAAAAAGTGGTGCCTTTAGTAGATATGTAAAAAATGTACGTAAATATTATAGAGATAAATACAATCTCGTTATAGAAATGGTTGAGAAATATATTCCCTACGAATATATAACTGGTGAAGGTGGTCTCCATATTTTCATAAAACTCAAGGATAACATAAATGCAAGACAGCTTTTAGATCTTTGCTATAAAGATAATGTGTTATTTATGCCTGGCGATACTTTCTATGAAGATAACTTAAAAGGCAAAGATACCTTTAGAATAGGCTTTGGAAGAGTACGAGATGAAGATATAAAAAAAGGTATTAAAATAATTGGTGATAACTTGAAATCTTTACCGCAAGTTAGACATGACAAATAGGGGTATTATGATTAATACCCCGTAGAAAATTACTATAGTATACAAAGATTGTGGGAATCCTCCAATCTTTGTAATACGCCTGCCACTTTATAAAACTGAAACCGTTTTGTTGATAGTTAATCCAACAGCTTCTTTGCCGTATATTGATCAGTAATTAAAACATTGGCATTTCTACCTTTTAAAGCTGCTTGAATTGATTTTACTTTACGCTCACCACCTGCAACTAAAATTGATTTTTCTTTTTGTCTAAGATCAGACAGAGCAATACCTATAGTACGATTATTGATACTTTCATCACAAATATCACCATTTTCATCAAAGAAGCGAGCACAAATATCTCCAACACTTTTTTGCTTTAAAATAGTTTTCTCTTCTTCATTTAAATAACCTAAACGGAAAAGTAATGCTTCATCTCTTACAGTACCAACTGTAAAAATCGCTACATTAGCATGAATACCCATTTCTATAATGCCTTTCATATGGCGATCTTTTTCTACCATTTCTTTTACAATAGCATTTTCAAAAATTACCGGTAGCGGTAGGTATCTTGGTACTGTCTGAAAGGCTTCAGCAAAAAGACTAATTGTTTCTGAAGAATATGTATTTACTTCGGAATAACTAATTCCTCCTTTTAGCTGAACTACTTCTATTCCTTTAACATTTTGTGGTGTAAGTTTTTTTGCGACTTCATATATTGTTGTTCCCCAACTGACTCCAATAATATCTCCATTTTTTATAGTTTCTTCTAAGTATTCCGCTGCCTTTTTACTTATATATTGAGTAATAGCAGTATAATTCTTATTTGGTGAAAAAGCAATGCAAACATCCATTAACCCATATCTTTCTTTTAATTCATAAGCTAGCTTATCTAAATCAGAGAATGGATCAATGATATCAATTTTAACATAGCCCTTTTCTTTGGCATATTGTAATAGTCTTGATATAGTTGGTCTTGATATTTCAAGTTGTGATGCAATCTGTTGTTGACTGTAATCTGACTGATAATATAATCTTGCCACTTCAACGCTTAATTGTTCTTTTTTATTATCCATATATTTCACTTCCTTTACTCTTATTAATATTATATATTGATTTATATAACAAAGCAAAATGAGAAGTTGTTATATTTATTTCTTGTCTAAAGTTTACCTTTATATCAAGAAATAATCTATGTAACTTCTCATTTACATTATTTCAGTGAAATTTATTTAGTACACTAGTTATTTTCTTTAATATATGCTTCAAACTCCTCTTTTGTTGGATAAGAAGATTGAGTACCATATTTTGTAACACTAAGTGCTGCGAAAGCTGTTGCTCTTTTTAAAGACAACATTACATCTTTTGTAGTCACATAGAAATGTGCAAAACAACCAATAAATGCATCACCAGCACCCGTTGTATCAATTGCATTAACTTTATGAGCTTCAATAAAGTGTTCTTCATTATTATTTATCCACAGTACACCCTTACTCCCCATTGTAACAATTACGTTTTTTGCACCTTTGTCACAAATGTAATGTGCTGCTTCTTTAATTTCTTCCACTGTGCTTACAGGTTTATTTGTTAAAATTTGTAGTTCAGTTTCATTTGGAGCGAAGAAATCACATTTAGAAATATAACTTAAATCTAAATTCGGCATAGCAGGAGCAGGATTTAGTAAAACAGGAATATGATTTTTATTAGCAAAATCTATAGAATAATAAACAGTTTCTAAATTAATTTCTAACTGTAAAACAATCAAAGAACATTTTTTCAATTCCTCACTTGCTGCATCTATATCATTAGTTGATAAGTCTTTATTCGCACCTTTAATAATTAAAATACTATTTTTAGAGTTTTTATCAACAAAAATAGGTGCAACTCCACTTGCCTGATTTTTTTGAATGGTCACAAACTCAGTATCAATGCCATTATTCTTAAAGTTTTTAATAGTATTTTCACCAAAAAGATCATCTCCAACTTTACTTACCATCATAACATCTGATTTAAATTTCGATGCTGCAATAGCTTGGTTTGCGCCTTTACCACCGCATCCCATTTTAAAATCAGGTGCTTCTAAAGTTTCTCCTTCTTTTGGCATTCTATCAATATAAGTTATTAAATCTACCATATTTGAACCAATAACTGCAATTTTCATTCATTAACACTCCCTTGTTTGTATTCTTTTTTATTTTAATATGCTTTATTTTTTTCCTGTTATAACTTTAAATGTTTTTTGTTGTTGTGGTTTTAAATAAATTAAGCTACCATTTTCTTTTGCTGCATTAAATCCTTCTGGTCGACATGTTCCTGGTAAAACAAAAGCAGCAACTTGTTGATCTTCATTATATAGTAACCATCTAGTAGCAAAGTTAAAATCTTTTGATGAAAATTCAGTAAAGAATGTAAACCCTTCTGGAGAAGCCATTTCAAATGTTAAGTCATCTCCATATTGTTGTAGATTATCTGCAAAAAATACTATTTCTGGATCATACATTCCTGATTGATTTAACACATTTAAGCTACCTGGATGTTGTTGTAACTCTTTGTTGTAAGCAAGCCATTGTTCAGTAGGATGAACATGAGCTGGAATTGATTCTCTAATCATAAAAGCCTCATTTGGTAAAGATTGAGTCAATTTAGCATTTTCAGCATATGCATAATTCATATGGCACATATATTGTAAAGGCATATTTTCACATTCAGATAAATTGGTAACAGACATATCTATAATAATATTTGATTCTTGTTTTCTTAAAGTAACACTAGGTTCAGCTAAGTAATGATTTCCAAATCCTTTTGCATATTCTGTATATCCTGCAATTTTTACAAAATCATTGTCAACCTCAAGCCATGATTTATCCATTTTTGAGCATGCCATTTCACCATGTAAAGGATGATCGTCTTCAGGTGATGGACAACCATTTGCTAATAAACCTGAATGGAAAGCAAAGCAACCATATGTGTCTACAATTTCCTTTGCATCATGTGGCACTTTAAACATATTTTTCATTCTTAAATCATAACCATCAAATTCTAATCCCCAAATAATTTGTCCCATATAAGGAAGTATAGTTACTTTACCTCTACTATTTTTTAACTCAATTGCTTCGATATCTGATGAGTATCTAAACAGAGTTACTTCAAATTCCTCAGATTTATAAATTACATAGGGTTGTTCATTAAACATTTTTCTTTCTAAAAATATTTTATTCATTATTTTTCATTCCTTTCTTTATATTAATCCTTTTCATTTCTGCGTAAAAATATATAGCTACTATAGCAAAGCAAATCATTGGTACTACGAATGATAATTGCATTGAACCAAGCGAATCTGAAACAAATCCTTGTACTGTTGGAATAACTGCTCCCCCAATAATAGACATTACGATTATTGCACCAGCTGTTTCTGTATGCTTTTTATCTTGAACAGCATCTAGAGTCTTGCTATAAATTGTAGCCCAACAAGGACCAAACAAGAAACTTGCTACAATGGCTGCATATACAGAAGTGATATTTGGTGTTAGTGTAACATATGCTAATGATAAAAATCCTAATATTGAATATACAAGTAATACTTTTGTTGGATGAAATTTATTCATTAAGAAATTTGCAATAAATTTACCTAAGAAAAAGGCTATAAAACTATAAACCATAAATGTTGAAGCGTATCTTTCATTTATGCTTTTATCTAGTGTTAACGCTAATCTGATGGTAAATGACCAAACGGTAGTTTGCATACCTACATAGAAAAATTGAGCAACAATACCTTTTTTAAAATTATTATTCTTCACTAAATATTTTAAAGTTTCTACAATACTTACTTTGTTTTCTACTTCACCTTTAACATTTTGTGGCTTACATTTTGGAAATTTAGTAATTGCAAACAAAACCAATGCTACAATTAAAATTAAAATAAGATATCTATAAGGTTCTAATGTATGCTGTAAAATAGATTCTCCAAACGCTTTAGCAGCTTCAGGTGTCATTTTTGACATTTGTGCCTGTAAAGATTCACCTTCTTGAAAAATTAGATATTTTCCTAATAAAACTCCTATAATTGATCCTATAGGATAAACTGTTTGACTGATGTTTAGACGAAGAGTTGATTTATCTCTTGGACCAATCAGTGAACTATAGGTATTGGCTGATGTCTCTAAAAAGCTAAGTCCTATAGCAAGTACAAAAATTGCAACTAAAAATGTTGAATACGTTGCCATATGTGACGCAGGATAAAATAAAAAACAACCAACAACATAAAAGCCAAGTCCTATTAATATTGCTATTTTATAACTTGATTTTTTAATTACTAAAGATGCCGGAATGGCAATTAAAAAATATCCACCATAAAATGCACTTTGTACAAATGCACTAGCAAAATCACTTAAGGCAAATACACTTTTAAATTGAGTAATTAATATATCATTTAAACTAGCAGCTACTGCCCATAGAGGGAATAATAATGATAATAAACTAAATTGAAAAATAGGTGTTTTATTTAAGTAACCATCTGGATACTCTTGTATATCTTTCATACGCATTTAAATCTTCTCCTTTATTTATATACTATTGAACAAGCTATTAATTTTATAAAATATTAATCTGTTTTTTATAACAGATTAATATTATTCAAACTACAACTCTTTAACAATCTCTACTCCACAGCTTACGCCAATTCTTGAAGCCCCATTGTTTATCATATCTAACATTTCCTTTTTACTATGAATTCCACCTGAAGCCTTAACTCCCATATCATCTCCAACAGTTTCTCTCATTAATTTAACGTCCTGTGCTGTAGCACCTCCTTTTGAAAATCCAGTGGAAGTTTTTACATAATCAGCGCCAGCTTCTTTAGCTAAAGTACATGCTCTTACTTTTTCATCTTCTGTTAATAAACA
This sequence comes from Clostridium beijerinckii, assembly GCA_003129525.1. NCBI lineage: Bacteria > Bacillati > Bacillota > Clostridia > Eubacteriales > Clostridiaceae > Clostridium > Clostridium beijerinckii. Next base: position 25,635 of record CP029329.1, read on the forward strand.
TGTCTCTATAATTACTTTAACCATTTTATCTCCAGAAGCTTCTACTACTTTTCTAATTTCTTCCTTCACATAATAGTCATTGCCTGATTTAAGTTGTCCAATAGAAATAACCATGTCAATTTCATCAGCACCATCTTCAATAGCCGCTTTTGTTTCATATACTTTAGATTCTAAAGATGTTGCTCCTAATGGAAAACCGATTACAGTACAAACATTAATATTAGAGCTTTTTAGTTCTTCATAAGCAAGCTTAACCCAACCTGGATTAATACAAACTGATGCAAAATCATAGGTTTTAGCATCCTCAATAAGATTTAATATATCCTTTTTTGTTGCCTCTGGTTTTAGTAATGTGTGATCAATATACTTAGATAATTTCATTTTTTCCTCTCCTTACGTTGTTAATATAATCATATTATCATCTATTTGAACAAATGTAAACATGTATTTTGACATTTGTTCACGAAAATATTATTTTATTATAATCTAGCGTTTGCAATTTATAATCACTAAACCGGCAAACAGGCTATTTAACTTATTCATAGAGCAGTTATTTATATTTACAAGAAGATTGTATAAGAGAAAATTTAAGTCTGCAATTAACTACTAAGTATAGTGAAACCAGTTTAATCTACTGATTCAATATTAGATTGCATAAAAAAAAGCAGTATCGCAAGATGCTACTTTTTTTATAATAACTCATTTATTTGTACCATTTGATAGGTATATTGAATATGAACTCCTAAATGTTTTATAATTGATTCTATCCCTTTTACTTTGGAAAATCCATTTTTCAAAATTCAACTGTTGTTGAATTATGCGGATGCAATCAAAATCTTTTTCTATAAATTTGTATGTTTCTTCAAAATTGCTATGTTTGTCCATTCTACAAGTAGTTTCACTTATACCCTCAAGTGTTACTCTGTATAGTGTCGTGCACTGTTATCTCCCACTTTTCCCTTAACAACAACGCACAATTTTATCTTTTGTTAATAATTGAATAAATTGTCGCAGGTATATTTTTTAGAGAAACCTGTTTTAATACTCCACCAATATCGTAAGCCACTTTGGGCATTCCATAAACAACAGAAGATTTTTCATCTTGTCCTATTGTTATTGAACCTTTTTTCTTCATATTCAAAATACCCTTAGCTCCATCGTAACCCATACCGGTAAGTATTATTCCAATAGAACTTTTCCCTACTTTTTCTGCAACAGAATTAAATAAAACATCTACAGAAGGCTTATGACCATTAACTTTATCACCATCAAAACATTCAACTATATATGAATTCCCTTTTTTATTTATTCTTAAGTGTTTATCGCCAGGAGCAATCAAAACTCTACCAGCAATAATTTCATCTCCGTGCTGCGCCTCCTTTACTTCCATTCTGCAAGAAGCATTTAAGCGTTCTGCATACATCCTAGTAAATACTGGTGGCATGTGTTGCACAATTACAATTCCTGGAGTTTCTCTTGGAAGAGCACTAATTATATTAAATATTGCTTCTGTACCACCTGTTGAAGCTCCAATTGCAATAATTACATCATTTGAATTTATAATAGTATTAGTATTTAATTGATTATTTATATATTGATTTTTATGATGACTGATCTTTGCTATTGAGGCTATTTTTATCTTTAAAATCAATTCATTAATAAATCCATCAAGTCCATCTCTTAATTGACTGCTTGGTTTTGTCACAAAATCAACTGCACCTGCATTTAGTGCTTCAAATACGTTATCACTTAAGGCACTCACTACTACAACTGGCATAGGATACTGAGGCATTAATTTTTTTAAAAATTCTATTCCATTCATCCTTGGCATCTCAATATCAAGAGTAAGCACGTCAGGTTCAAGTTCTAAAATTTTATCTCTTGCTTCAAATGGATTGGCTGCTGTGCCAACAACTTCTATACCTCTATCATTATTTATGCCTCTTGCTACCGTCTCTCTAAATAATAAAGAATCATCTACCACCAGAACTTTTACTTTTTTAGGTGCATACATAATAACCTATCCTTTCCTGTAAACTGAAGGCATCACATATTCATATGGATTTTCAATTCCGCTAAGAGATTCTGAAAGTCCAATAAAAAGATATCCTCCTACCTCAGTCATATCATAAAACTTCCTTATGAGATTCTCTTTTGTTTCTTTATCAAAATAAATCATAACATTCCTACAAAAAATAACATGAAAGTTTCTTTTAAAAGGAAATTGATCCATTAAATTAAATACCCTAAAAATAACTTCATTTTTTAATTTTGTGTCTACTTTATATGTATAATCATCTATTTTATTAAAATACTTTAATTTCCAATTTTTCGATACTCTTTCTAAACCTTCTATGTTATATATGCCTTTTTCTGCTTTTTCAAGAACATTAATAGATATGTCACTTGCTAAAATCTTTTTATCCCATAAGCTTTTTTCTTCTGCAAAGAAATCTTCCATTATCATAGCAAGAGCGTATGCTTCCTCACCTGAAGAACAACCCGCACTCCATATTCTTAAATCTTTATCTTTAACCGTATTTTTTAAATATGGTAATACTTTGTTGTTAAAAAATTGAAAATGTTCTTCTTCCCTCATAAAAAAGGTATGATTTGTAGTAAGTTTATTAATTAATATTGTCAGCTCATTTTTTGTTCTATCAGAATAGACATAATCAATATATTCCCTAAAATTATTAAATCCTTTTTCAATGAGAACATTGTGCAATCTTCCTTCAATAAGATTTTTTTTATGAGTTAAGTTTATCCCATAGTTGTTTTTTAAAAATATAGTAAGTTCTATAAATTCATTTTGCTTTATATTAATCATAATTTCACTACCTTTTCTAAGTGAGTTGATATTTTTTTATTTTTTTTGTATCTCTTTAAATTCCAACAATAACTGTTAAAATTTACTCAATGCTTTTACAATATGCTCTTCTTTAAATGGCTTTACTATAAACCCCTTAGCCCCTAAAATAACCGCTTCCCTAATTCTTCTTTCTTGTCCCATAGCACTTAACATAATTACCTTTGCATTATGATCAAATTTAATTATTTGACCTAAAGCTTCTAATCCATCCATATGTGGCATTGTTATATCCATTGTAACAATTTCAGGTTTTAGGGTTTTATACATTTCAATAGCCTGAAATCCATTTTCTGCTTCACCTACAACTTCAAATCCATTTTTTTCGAGCATTGTTTTTATTGCTACTCTCATAAACAATGCATCATCAACTACAAGTACTTTTTTCATATACAGCCTTCTCTCATTAAGAATAAAATGTTAATAATTATTAATGATTTAGTATTTACCGAACTCACTATCACTTAAAGCTATTTTAGGTTTATTTGATGTAGTTGCTACTTCTTTAATTGCCATATTATTTTCTTTACTAGAATATTGTTTATTTTTAATCTTATTATTTAACGAACTAATATAACTATTATTATTTTTAAGTTTAAAACTAGAAACCATCTCTTTAAGTATTTGTGCTTGGCTTGAAAGTTCCTCACTAGCTGATGCACTTTCTTCAGACGTTGATGAATTTGTTTGAACAACTTGTGATACTTGCTCAAGACCTAGGTTTATTTGTGAAATACCAGTAGCTTGTTCATTTGAAGATTCTGCTATTTCTGTTACAATTGTAGCTGCTTTTGATATTCCATCTACTATTTCATCTAAAGCTTTTGCTGTATTATTTGCAATATCTGTACCTTTTTCAGCTTTTTTTATAGAACCTTCTATTAATTCTGTAGTTTCTTTAGCTGCATTTGCGCTTCTTGCCGCCAAGTTTCTTACTTCTTCAGCAACTACTGCAAACCCCTTACCATGTTGACCTGCTCTTGCTGCTTCCACGGCTGCATTAAGTGCAAGTATATTGGTTTGGAATGCTATATCATCTATTACCTTTATTATTTTAGAAATATTTGCAGAAGATTCATTTATCTCACCCATTGATTTAAGCATTTCACTCATATGCTTATTACCATTCTCTGCATTTTCCTTTACATTAAGAGCAATATTTTTAGCTTGATTAGCATTAATGGCATTTTCCTTTGTTTGTGCTGCTACTTCAGTTATAGAAGCTGTTAATTCTTCTATAGCACTTGCTTGTTCTGTAGCTCCATGAGATAGTGCTTGGCTACCATCTGAAACTTCACTTGCCCCTGTAAACACCTGTTCTGACGCAGTATTTATTTCATTAAGGACCTCATTTAAAGAATCTATTGTATTATTAACAGAAGTTGCTAATATTCCAAATTCTCCTTTATACTCTCCATTTACTGAACTGTCCAACTTTCCTTGCGACATTTCACTCATAACATTAGTAACTTCTTTAATTGGTTTTACCATAGCTTCAATTAATTTATTTACGCCCTCTACTATGTGTCTAAAGTCTCCACTATGTTTTGTTTCATCTGCTCTTACATCTAATTTTCCTTCTACAGCTGCTTTTATAAGTCTTTGAACTTCATCTTTAAGTCCTCTTATAGTTTCTACAGTATTCTTCATAGCTGGAGCTATTTCATTTCTTGCGTCTTCAATTTTAACATCCATGCTAACATCACCTTGGGAAATTTTCTTCAGAACCCCAATAACATTATTCTGCAACTTATCTGCAAATGAATCCATTGCTCTAGCCATTTCACCTATTTCATCATTTGTATTAATATTTAGTCTTTCTCCAAAACGACCTTTATCCATTTTTTCAATCATATCTACTACCCTTTTTATAGGATTACTAATTAATCTTGAAATGTATACTCCAATTAATATGGCTATAATCATAACAAAAATAATTACTACAACTGTTATTGTAATAGTTGATGAAGCAGTTTTATCATTTGACTCAGATCTTTCTTTTGCATCGTTAGTTTTCATAGCTACCATTTTTTCTATAGCATTTTGTTCAGCTGTTGCTGCTATCCCAACTTCACCATTTTCACTTACCATAGCAAATGCTTCATCAGTCTTATTTTCTTTTGCAAGCTCTATTGTTTTATCGAGCTTTGTTTTATAATCATTTCTCGCTGCTATAAAATTATCAAACAGCGGTTTCATTTCAGGGTTAATAATTGTCTTTTCATAAGAATCAGACAATTCATTTATATTTGCTCTTCTTTCCTCAATATTCTTTATAATTACATCCATCTCTCCAGCTGATTGTGTAATTATTAGTTCCCTTGTAGCTACTCTTAGCTTTTGAAACTCAGTTGAAATTTGCCCAAGCTGTGAAATAGGTACAGTCTGATTTGTATATAGTATAGTATCATTATCATTAATTGATTTTAAATTATAAATGGAAAAACCACCCATTGCTCCACATATTAATGCTACTAATACAAAACTTGTTATTAACTTTTTACTTATTTTTAGATTCGAAAACCACTCCATTATTTGCCTCCTTAGTTTTTTATATAATTTAAATTTGTAATACATTTTTAAATTACATTTTATAATTATGTTTCTTATTTTATTTTTTAATTTTTAGTTCTTCTATTTCATCTTCTTCAAGAAGCTTATGGCAATCTATAAGAAGCCTTACCTCATTTCCCATCTTGCCGATTCCTTTTATGTATTTATTACCATTGTCTTTGTTTGAACTGGTCTTAGGTGGTGGTGAAATGCTATTTTTATCAATATTCGCTACCTCTAATACTCTATCTATTATTAATCCAATGGATATACCTTCCATCTCAACAACTATAATGCATGTTCTGTCATCATATTCTTTTTCTTCTTTTTTAAATTTTAGTCTAACATCCATTACAGGTATTATCTTACCTCTAAGATTTATAACGCCTTTAATATAATTAGGCAATTCTGGTACTTCAGTTATTGGCTCAATACCTATAATTTCTATTACATATTTAATATCTATACCATAGTATTGTTTATCAATTGAAAATATAAGATATTTATCTTTTTGAGTATCTTCTTCAATTTCAACTATTTCTTCTAATAAGTCTGACATTTTTACTCACCTCTTTAAATTTTACACCCTCAAGGAGTGCCTAGTACCCTCAAGGGTCACAATGCACTCTCAAGGAGTGCCTAGTACCCTCAATTGGCACCACTTAGCTAATATTCACAATCTCCGATATGTCAAGTATTAAGCTTATAGTTGCATCTCCAAGTAATGAGCATCCACTTACGCCTTTTACTTTTTTAATATAATCAGGAAGTGCTTTAATTACTACTTGCTGTTCTCCAATAAGTGCATCTGCAAAAATACATTTACTTTTACCTTGATCTTCAACCATAATTACAATACCATCTTCAATATTTACTACATCAGTTTTAATATTATAAAGTTCATGAAGTCTTAATAATGAATAACATTCTCCTCTTATAAGTATCATTTCTTTATTATCAAAATCTTTAATTATATCTTCTTTTTTAATTATGAATGATTGCCTAATAGATGTAATAGGAATTGTGAAAACTGAATTTCCAACCTTTATTGTCATTCCTTCAATAATTGCTAAAGTTAGCGGGATTTTTATTGATGTTGTAGTTTCCTTACCTTCTATACTATCAACAATTACAGTACCTCTAATTTTTTCAATTTCTTTAGCAACTACATCCATTCCGACTCCACGTCCAGAAAACTCTGTAACATTTTCATTCGTTGAAAAACCTGGCAAAAATATCATTGAATAAATTTCCTTGTCTGTTAGCTCATTTTCTTTTTCTTTTACTAATCCATGATCTTTTGCTTTTTTCAATATTTTATGTTTATTAAGACCTTTACCGTCATCTTTTATGCTAATCCAAACTTCTCCGCCTGTATTTTTAGCCTCAATAATTAGCTTTCCTTTTGGTGATTTCCCACTAGCAATTCTTTCTTCTGCTGTCTCTATACCATGATCCATAGAATTTCTTATTATGTGCATTAGAGGATCACCAATATGTTCTATTATGTTTTTATCTACTTCTGTATCTTGTCCAATTATTTCAAGTTCTGCTTCTTTATTTAGTTTTTTACACATATCACGCACTATTCTGTTCATCTTATTTAGTGTAGGTGCAAGGGATACCATTCTTATAGACATCACAACATCCTGAAGGTCTGAAAGTCTTTTCCTATGTTGTCTTGCTGCTTTATTAAAACTATCTAATTGCAATTCTGAAATCTCCGGATTTTTAGTTACCATTGCTTCTGAAATAACCAATTCTCCAACCAAGTCCATAAGCATGTCTAGCTTATGCACATCAACACTAATTAAGCTTTGCTTGTGAGTAGTTTTAGAAATCACTTCTTTGTTATCATTTACATTGTTAATAATAACTTCTGCTTCCTTTTCATCTTCTCTTTTAAAATTTTCATTGAACTCTTTTTCATCATAGAACTGATCAATATCAACTTTATTTAAAGATATTGTTTCCATAAAAGATTCTCTAATATCTTCTACACCATAATTAGTTCTAAAAAATATTTTAAAACCTTGCTCTTTTATTATTTCACAAGTCTCATTGTTTTCAACAATATCTTCTGGATAAAAATATGAAATCTCTGCAATTTCTTTAAGTTTGTGAATAACAGAAAAACATCTTATATTCTCCATTTCACATACTTCTTCAAAAAATAATGTAGCACTAAACAAATTAATGTTTGTATCGGTTTTATCATTACTTAAATAATATTTTGGTACTTCCTTTTTCTCTATCACTGATTCCTCATTTTTATATTTTTTGGAATTTTCTGACATTTCATTAGATGTTTTTAAAACATCTAAAAATTCATTTGCTTTTTTAATGAATAAAGTAAAATCTCCATCTGGTTCTTTATCATTATTTATTTTTTCTATCTCTGCTTTTATAAGGTCGCTTCCTTCAAGCACTAAATCTGTAAGATTCAAATAGTCAATTTTTTCAGGTTTTGACTCTCTAATAAAATAAAATAAATCTTCTATAGTGTGAGAAATATTAGCTATATTATCAAACATCATCATTCCAGAAGAACCTTTAATAGTATGCATTATTCTAAATATTTCATTTATGCTCTCTGCTTCAAATTTTTTGATTTTTTCACTATCAATTATAAGTTGCTGAAGTTGTTCTACCATCTCAAATGTTTCAAAGATAAACATCTCCAACATTGGTTCTTTATTATCCATTTTTCCACCCCCCTTTTTAATTAATAACTGGTTACTTATATATGGCATTTACACTGCTTAGCACACATATATGTTGTTTTATAATCATAAAACATACTTACCAAAAATTACCTAATGAGTAACAAATCATTTCTTTATGCTTAACTATACTTATTTATGAATAATTTGTAAATGTTTGTTCTCTTTGTAAATAACATGTGTAATGCTGTCGTATTGTGTATATTTAAGGTATTATTCTTATGAAAAAAATATATAATAACGTCACATTATGTATATTTAATGTGTTATCTATTTAAAATAGATAATATTATTATCTGTACATTAAAACTTAGTACATCTTCAATATAATAACTTGTGAAAAAAATATATAATTCTAAATTATCCAACAAAAAAAGTATCTCTAATTGAAGATACTTTTTTACAATAAATTATTTAGTTGATTTAATATTAGCTTTTATAGCATCTGCAATAGCCTCAGCTAATTTTTGTTGACTAAGTGGATTTGCACATCTTTTTGCGTCTTCTTGATTTGTTATAAACCCACATTCCACAATTATTGATGGCATATTTGTACTTCTTATGAATAATGAAGCATCTTTAGCTCCTCTATTATTCAAATTAAGATTTTTAGCAATGCTATCATTTATAATTGTAGCCATCTTCTTACTGATTTCAAGCTTATTAGAAACTGCTCCACCTTTAAAATCTTCACTTTGCTCTTCTGAACTATAATATGTTTCTATTCCTTTAACGCCTGCCATCAATATAGAATTATGATGTATACTTATAAAAAAATCTGCCTTAGCATTATTTCCAATAACGACTCTATCCCTAAGACTTTGATTTACACCTATCATTGGCTTTTCCGCTTCATATCTAGTCATTACTACATTATAACCTCTTTTTTCAAGCTCTACCTTTAACTTTGATGCAACTTGCATGTTTAAATCAACCTCTTTATAAGTTACTCCATTATTTGTAACTTCAGCACCTAAATCTCCACCGTAATTATGCCCTGGATCAATTACTATAGTCTTTTTTGTTTTGTCTAATTTTGATATAGCTGTTATGGCTTGCTTACTTAATGTGGATTGTGTTGAATTAGTAACAATAGCTGCTTGTACATTTATTGTTGGAATTAAACCTAAAACCATTGTAAATCCAATCACAAAAGTAACAATTTTCTTTTTAATATTAAACATTTTCCCATCTCCTCTTCATTAAAAAAGACCAAATACATTTACATATTAAAAATATATATTCAATAATTTAACTTTTATACATACAAAAAAATAATAACTAAAAGATGCTTTCCCATAACTATCTCTGAAATCAGGCAATATTCAAGAACCATATATAAAAGTAGACTTGTCCTTGTATTAAACATTAATTTTTCCTATAATATTTCCTTTAAGTTCAACCATATACGTGACGTATTGGGGTTTTCCTCTTATTGAGGAAAACCTTCACCGTCTTCTACATTATTAAAAAATATTGTATTTTCTCTTCCTATTTCCTTACCATAAAGATTCCTAGCTTTTCTTAAACTAACTGAATTCATACGTTCCAAATAAACTTTGTTAAGTTGCTTCATTCTATACTCTAAATAATATTATTAGTAACTTCAAGATATTTAGATTTATTCCCCGTATAAAATAAAGTTAATTTGTGAAGTGCCCTAGTAGATGCAATATATAATAACCTTTTATCAAATTCAGTGTTATAGTTATTGTTATTTGCATCATAAACTATAACACAGTCAAATTCTAATCCCTTTGCCATATATACCGGTATTATCATTATTCCATTTACGCCATCATTGTTTCCACTGATAATCTTAATATTTACTTTATCTTTTAATTTTTCATAAACTTTTTCACATTCATTCATGCTCTTACACAAAACTGCTATTGACTTATAATTTAAATTCTCATACTTAGATATGCATTCAACTATTTTTTCATCTAAATCATAAGTACTATCAGCTTTTATTACTTTAGGTTCTTCTTCATGTCTTTCAAAGCTTTCTATCAGAATATTTTTATCAAGAAATCTATTACTAAACTTGCTTATTTCATATGAGCATCTAAAGCTTTTATTCATAGAAACAGTAACATTTCTTTTTTTATTTAATATGTTTTTTACATCCTCATAAACAGATAAAGTTACTTCCTTTTCTATTGACTGACTTATATCACCTAAAATAGTGAATTTTGAATTCTTAAATAATTCCTTTAGAATTTCAAAATGTATAGGATAATAATCTTGAGCTTCATCTACAACAACTTGCTTAATTTCTTTAAATAAATTACATCCACTCATTTTCACTTTAAGATACATAAGTGGAAGTATATCTTCATATGATATAGTTTTTTCATAATCGCAGTTAAAACTATCTATTATAACTTCTATGTTTTCTGGTAAATTAAGCCCTTTTGATAAATTATAAAATAAATTTTTATCTTTAAACAAAGTCTTATAAATTCTCATATAATCAACTTTAGTAAAGCTATTAATTTGATCTTTTAATTTATAAGTTTCCTTTATTGTAATTAACCTTGCTAAAGCCCTGATTTCAAATTGATGCTCAGGATATTTACTAATAAATTTTTCGAGTTTTTTTCTTCTTTTCTTTCTAATAGGTTGAATTCTTTCAAATATCCTGTTTTCAATTATTGTTAGCTTTTTCTCAATAGACATATTTATAGTATCTTTTAGCAAAAACTCTTTAATTGAATTTCTATCTGCAATGTATATTCCATCATAATAAATATCTGTAATTTCTATCATTCTATGTTCAAAATAACATATTAATCTTTTCAGTATTATTACAAATTCTTTAGAAGCCTTAAATTCCATACTTGATTTAATGATATTTCTTCTTTTACTATCCTCAGTGCTTATTATTTCTTCTAATAATTGATTTCTAGATTTTAAAGAAATATTATTAGTAAATATTTCTTTAAATATATATTCAAATGTGACAGTTTTAATATTTTCTTCTCCAAGTTCTGGTAAAACATCACTTATATAATTTCCAAACAAATCATTAGGTGAAATTATAATGATATTATTAGAATATAATTTGTTCAATACTCCTTGATACATTAAAAAGGCAACTCTATGAAGTGCAATAGATGTCTTTCCACTTCCAGCCACGCCTTGAACAATAAGCAAATCACTTTCATCACGAATAATAATATCCTGCTCTCTTTGTATTGTCTCAACTATGTTTTTCATTTTCGAAGAAGTATTTTTAGCCAAAGCATTTCTAAGTGCGTCATCAACAATATTTAAATTAGAATCAATAAAATACTCTAACTTTCCATTCTTAATTTCATATTGCCTTTTAATTGAAATTTCTCCTTTTATCTCTCCATTAGGTGCTTTGTAACTTGCACTGCCCAATTCACATCTATAAAATATACTTGCAATTGGAGATCTCCAGTCATAAACGTACACATCATAAACATCTTCATCTAGAAGGTTATTAAATCCTATATATATGTTTTCAACACTATCCTCGTCTTCTTCTTTAAAGTCTATTCTTGCAAAGTAAGGTTTACTTTGCATACTCTTATATGTGTATATCTTTTTTTCTATTTCTTCATAACCTGCTCTTTGAATATGAATAATAGATAAATCCTGCTTTATGTCAGCCAACCTATCAATATCGTCAATATAATGTACTGAATTTTCCCACATATATCTATTCACATTCATTAGTTCCTTTTGAGCTAAAGACACCTTATTTAACTCAATCTTCAAATTTTTGTTTATAAGTGAAATAGTATTATTAAGATATAAAACTTCCTCTTTGAATTCCTTTTCATAACTACTCATAAAAAACTAACCCTCCTCATTTAATGGAAATCTCCCAAGTTTTGTAGGCCTTATAACTATATATTTTTAATAAAACCTAACGTATTCTAAGCTCGAGATACACAATTTACTCATGGCTATTTTATTAATAATCCTTCATTTTTTTCACACTCCATATTTTTTTAAATTTTCTATTGACATTCATATCTATTTTGCTGTATAATTATTATGATATTATAAATATAATCGTTACTTTTATGTCCAATTTTAATTGTAGTTTAAAATCCTATTTAAGTAAAGCTTAAATAGGATTTATCTTTTTATAAGGCACCTACATTTATGTAAGTGCCTTATAAAAACTTTATATTAAATTTTCTCTATATTAAATACTAATGTATTGCTTTTTTCGTATACTTTTTACCAGTACCCTCAACGCTTGTAATTGTAATTAGAGCATCTTCATCAAGATCATTTACAATGCTTTTTATTTTCGCCACCTCAAGCCTTGATATAACTACATATATAACATCTGTTTCAGCACCACTATAAGCACCTTTTCCCTCTAATAAAGTGATTCCTCTACCAAGTCTATCCATTATTGCTTCAGAAATATCTTTATTCTTATCCGAAACAATAATTACTGCCTTTGATTCTTCCAGACCTTCAACAGTTATATCTATAGCCTTAAATGCAATAAAATATGCTATTAAAGAATACATGGCCCTATCCCAGCCAAATAAAAAACCTGAAATTCCGAGTATGAAGAAATTAATAATCATAACTATTTCTCCAATGGAAAATGCACTTCTTTTTTCTATAATAATAGCGATTATTTCTGTTCCATCTAAAGAACCACCATTTCTTATAATTAAACCTACGCCCACGCCTAATATAATGCCTCCAAATATAGTTGCTAGAAGAGTATCTTGTGTTATACCTGCAACAGGATGTAATAAACTTACACCAATTGAAAAACATATTACTGAAAATATGGTTGAAAGAGCAAATGTCTTACCTATTTGTCTATAACCTATAATTACAAAAGGTAAATTAAATATGAATATAAATATTCCTAATTGAATATTGGTTAGGTAACTTACCATTATTGATATTCCAGTTATTCCACCATCAATTATATTATTAGGTATTAAAAATATTTCAAGCCCTATTGATGCTAAAGCTGCTCCTAATATCATAAAAAACACTCTGCTAAGTTTAATTAAAATATCACTAATCTTTTTTTTCATAGAATTCCTCCCTTATTTAAATAATATATTGCATATGTTCTTTGAAACTATGTTATTTTAATTATAACATAATTTTAAGTTCCATATTTTTACCATTAAAATATTTACACTTTGTTAACTTTATCCAGAGTATATCTATAATTTAAATATATACATTTCTAGAAATGCCTTATAAATATATCAAAAAACCCGCTCTCCTAATGATTCTATCCATTAAAGTCTTCTGTCCTCTTCTTGCTTTAGTTTATTTGTATTTTCATAATAGTTTATTTGATTTAATAATTTTTCTTTATCTCTAGGTAAATTTCCACTTAACGAAATATAATTTGAGGCATGATTACATCTAAATACTATTGTCTCTTTTACATTAATATGCTCAATTAAAAGTTTAATTTCATTTAAAACTTCTTTGTCATTTAAAATTTCAAATTCTTTATTCAAAATTTTATTATACAAAATAGTTTCTTTCTCAACCATAAGAGTCAATACTCCTAAGTAATCTGGAGTCATACTACTCATTATTTCACCAGTTCCAATTGCATGACGTTTACTCTTTTCTTTTCCGCCAATACCAGCTATAACCGTTACTGATAGTAATATATTTGCCTCCTTAACCCTCTTTGCAGCTTTAATTAGATCTTCACTACTTACGCCTTTATTTATATCATTTAAAATCTCATCATTTCCACTTTCAACTCCCATATATATCATTGATAATCCTAAGTCTTTAAGATCACTTAATTCTTGTGGAGTTTTAAGTAATATAGATTTAGGAGAACCATAGAGAGTAACCCTACTACATTCTGGAAACAACTTTTTTATATATGCTAATATTTCTTTTAAATCCTCTGCTTTAATAATCAGAGCATCTCCATCAGCTAAAAATATTCTTTCCACGTGTCCATATATTTGTCTAAAATGATTTATATCATCTTTAATTTTTTCTAATGCTTTTATTGTAAACTTCTTAGATTTATACATGTTACAAAAGCTACATTTATTGTGAGAGCATCCTAAAGTTGCTTGTATTATAAGGCTATTACTTTCACTAGGTGGTCTGTATAATGGGTAATCGTACATAAAGTTTCCTCCTCTCATATTTTCGTTGCCTATTCTTTAGATACTTATATTATAACAAAAAAACTACCTAATTATATTTTTATAACTAAGTAGTTCTATTTTTTGTATACATATCCTTCGTCTAAATTCAACACCTATTTCATCATTTGTATTTTTTTATAATTTATCTTTATATATTCACCTTAAATCATTTAACGTAAACCTTTGATAAATTACTCTTTATCTAAGTTTTATTTATTTTCTTAGATTTAATATTTATATAGCATTGCTATACTCTCAGAACCAGATCCAATTGTCCAAAATACTATATAATCGCCTCTTTTAACTTTACCTTGTTTTATAGATTCATATAATGCTATAAAAGGACTGCTAGTACCAGTATACCCATACTTATCACCTATATAAATACTTTTATCTTCATCTATATCCATAAGTTCTCTTATGGTTTTTATATTTACAAGTGCAAACTGTGAAAAACAAAACATACTAACGTCATTATTTGTTAATCCATTTTCTTTTACCATTCTTGTCATAATATCCACAGCTGGATAAACACAAGCTCCGCCATTAAATGGTACCCAATTCAAATAAAGTTCGTCCACATCTTGTGACTTGAAGAAACTTGAAAATCCCTGACTTGGATACATAACATTGTGACTCTCTTCTGTATTTATATAGTATTCAGTATCAACTACTCCACAATCCTCATCTACTTTTTCTAAAATTATTGCACATGAAGTATGTCCATAATTACCATAACAAAGTTCATTATTAGAATCAGTAAGAGAGTGTACATCATCACACCCAACAATTAAAGCTCTTTTTGCACGTTTTGAAGACATTAAGTAATTTGATACATGTTCTAAAGCAACAGTCATACCCGCACAATTAGCATTCATATCAAAGCACATTACGTTTCTTCCTAAATTTAATTCTTTATGCAACAGAATTGATGTTGGTGGTGCTATATATTCTGATAGTATAGAAGAATAAACTAACACATCTATGTCATTACCCATCAAATTTGCTTTGTCTAATGCAGACTTTGCGACTTTTGCAGCTAAAGATAATGTTGTCTCCTCTTCATCAAACATAAATCTCTTATCTCTACCCATTACATCTGATAACAAATGTTTTACATTCTTATCTTGCCTTTCAAAATGCTTTAAATAAACATCATTTGAAACAATCTTAGAAGCACGACAAATGTCAATACAGCTTAATTTTATTCCCATATAAATCTCCTTCAATACCAAAAGTAACTATAATCTATATTAATATATAGGTTTCAGTTTTAATTCTTCGGCAAATTAAGATACTGTTACCTAATTGATGTAAATTGTTTCTTGCAACATATATATTACAATTTATTAACCTAAACTACTTCTAGATTAAGACCTACATTTCTAGCTACCCTTGATAATTGCATTTTTAAAGTAACATTGTTACCTACTTTTGCTACAACCTTTTTAAAAGCACAATCTTTATACATTTTAAAACATCCTTCTAGCATTGGTAACATTTCTGGCTTTGAAACCCTTAATTCGTTTGCATCAAAAGATAAAATAAATTCTGAAGCTTGTATAGTAGATAATGTTGCTGTAAATTCTTTAACAAAGCCGTTAGCATCCTCAGGTTCAAACATTCCTCCTATTGTTACATTTAATTGCTTATTTGTCTTATCCAAAGACATGTTGTACTTTTTCATAATTAACATCCCAGCCTTTCATTTATTTAAAATATTATTTGTAATCATATACACTTCTTATTTTTTGAAATTAAAAGGTGTCTATTAATTAATAATAGACACCAAAATATAAGTATACATATTGATTCTTATAAATACATTTCGGCAACCTGGCAATCATAGAGAAATATTTCTCTTTAGACCCATAGCTTTGCGACCTTACCTCTCGATAAGTGTGCTATTATCAGTGTACATGATATAATAATTTTACACCTATATTTTCCAAACTTCAATAGCAATATACCGTTTTTTACAAGTATCATCATTTTTATACAATTTTAACATTGCATTTAATGGTATTTTTCCCTACAATTTTATTACAAAAAGGGATTCTTTAAACTCCTTCTTAATAATTAAAAAATCCTCTAAATCATTTAAAAATTGGAATAACAATGCTCTATTTTCAAATTCATTTCTGTTCTTTGGCAATTCCATGTCTTTATAATCTTTTCTAAGTAAATTTAATTTATCAATAAGTTCAATACAATCATTATCCTCATGGATATTCATTGCAACATCATTTGTAAACTCTGATAATATACTAGTTTGTTCATATTTCATATAAAATCTTGAGAAATGCCTTTGCATTCTTTTTATAGCATCTAATTGTATTGCTCTCATATGTATATAACTCACATAATAATCATTATTCGTAAATAAATGATTGTTATTTATTATTTGTGCCATAACTTTAGTATTCTTAATTAATTTTTCAGCGTTTAAGACTACTTCTTGTTCATAAAATGGCACTGTTTGAGTGACTAAGCTCACTGCCATATCAGATAATATTGCTCTAAAATAGTCTTCTATCCGAGCCTTATTTTTTTCAAAGTTATCCTCTAATGATACTGAATATAAGTTAAATATCATTGCAACTCCAATTCCTATTATAGTTAAACCTGCTTCATTTATAATCCAAGAAGCATTAATATTTGTACTCATTAAAAGATGTGTTGATAATACTGCTCCAATAACCATGCCATCGCTTATTTTTAAAACCTTAGTTGTTTGTATAAAAATAAGTAGAAATAATCCAAATACGAGTGCATTATTTCCAAGCACCACATAAAGTGCATAAGATAAAAATATCGCTATAGTAGATGAAATTATTCTCCTACCACCAATTACCAGTGCCTCTTTCTTCGTATCTTGAATACTAAGTATTGCAATTATTCCCGAAGTCACACCAAATTCTAACCCCATATAATTTGATATAATTATTGCTATTGTAGCTGACAAAGCCATTTTAACCGCTTTAGATTGTAAATATTTTATCACTTGTTAATTGCCCCCACTCCCATAATAATATGTTGTTTTTTCTATTTATTCTATTATAAACTATATTTTGTTTTATGAATGTATATATTTTGATTATTTTTACATTGTATATATGCGCATCCCCTTATTTCGGCGGGATATACCTGCAAGTCTATACAGTGAAAAAGGTAGCTGATTTTCAGCTACCTTTTGAGTCTTTATGATTTTTTAATTTTTGTTAATTCTTTATTAAGTGTATACAACATTTTTTCATTAAATACATCTTCCGCCATTGTAGCTAATACATCAATTTTCATTCCTAGTGCCATTCCAATACCAGGGTTTTCTGCAAAATCACCTAAATATTTAGTAAGCACTGCTTTACCTTCTTCATTTTCAAGAATATCTTTTAATGAACAACGTGTTGAATAAACATCGTCAGTAATTTCAAGTTCTTCTATTTTAACACTCTCTAAATCTAATTCAGGCATGTCAAACCAGTTAGCTACTACTCCTCCTGTTTCTGCTTCAGGAGCAATATAACTTGGATTAGCTTCAGATACTTTATTAAATCTAGCCACATCTTCTAATAAAATACCATCTTGATTAGAAACAACCTTAATTTCATTTAACCCATCATGTAGAGCAACATTTTCAAAAATAAAGATTTTACTATTACCTGCCTGTGTAGATACTTCATATCCATTTGCATAAAGAGTCACTTTATTACAGTTAGAATAAACTTTAACAGTAATTTCATTATCTACTCTATCTACAAATCTTTTGCTTGTGATGTGCACAAATTTTTCATCACTCCAATGTGCTTTATACATATAGAAAGCATCCTTTTTAATCTTTCTATCATAAGTTACTAGACCTTTGTTATTTCTTCCCTTTACTCCACCTTCATCTCTGATATTTGCACCAAAGTCAAACATATTCCATACATATGTTGACCAAAGGTAAGGACGTTTCTCAAATATTTTCCAAACTGTTTCATGATATAATGCATGATATTCTTCACTATAATCTTTTACTTTTGGATCATTATTATGATATTGAAGAATACCTTCTGCACCATATTCAGATATACCTAATTTAACATTAGGATTAGTTTCATGGAATTTATCAAGCCATCCTGCAAAATCTTCAGTTTTACCTTGATACCAACCATAATACTTATTATATCCAAGTATATCAGTTACATAATTATATGGATCATCATCTTCTACAAACATAACATTTGCCATTGTAGTTAATCTAGTAGGATCTTCTTTCTTAGTTAATTCATTTAATTCATTAACAAGCTTTCTAAGTTCTGGTCTTTCTCCACTAATTTGTATTTCATTTTGAATTCCCCAAAACATAATTGATGGATGGTTATAGTTTTGTCTAATTAATTCAACCATTTGTTGTTTTGCATTAATACCTTCTAATTCTGTTTTTGACATGACAGATATAAATGGTATTTCAGCCCATACGACCATTCCTTCTGTATCACATAAATCATAGAAACATTGATTATGTTGATAATGAGCGAGTCTTATAGAAGTTGCTCCTACCTCTTTAATTAATTCTATATCTTCTTTATGTTCTTTAGGAGTAATTGCCCACCCCATATCTTTTCTGTCTTGATGTCTTGAAACACCATGCAATGGAAGATGTTCACCATTTAAGAAGAATCCTTTTTCAGCATCAACTTCGAAGTATCTTACGCCAAAAGGAATTGAAAGTTCATCCACAGTATCATTAAAGCTAGTCATAGATACTTTTGCTTCATACATATAAGCATTCTTTCTACCATTCCATAATATTGGGTTTTCTATTTCAACTGGCATTTCTATAATTTTATTTTCGCCTTTAGCGAGCTTCACTTCACTTGTAGCATAAGTTATGATTTTACCCTCTGCATCTATTATATCTACCCAAAGTCTTACTTTCTTATCTTCTTCATTATCATTAACTAACTTAGATTTAATTATTAATGAAGCCTTTTCGTTGCTTACTTCTTCTTGAATTACATAAACACCTTGTGAACCATAATCCATTAAATCAAAGTGAATATTATTTGAAACAACAAGATTTACATCACGATATATTCCACCGTAGAATGTAAAGTCCGCCATTTGAGGATAAACATCATCAACAACTGTATTGTCAACCTTTACAGCTAATGTATTATTAGTTCCAAACTCAATAACATCAGTTATATCAAATCTAAATGTTGAATATCCACCTCTATGTTGTCCCATATGTTTACCATTTACATAGACATCAGTAATACTATTAGATCCGGTGAATTCAATAAATACTTTATTTTCTTGTGCTAAGTTATCTATAACAAACTCTTTTCTATACCAACATGCGCCTTTATAAAAATCAAATCCATTTGCTCCATCAATAGCATTCCAAGTATGAGGTATATTAACACTTTCCCATTTTTCATCATTAAAAGCTTTATCCATTGCTTTTACTTCATCTTGTTTAATAAATTTCCAACCATTGTTAATGTTAATAACTTTTCTCATAATATTGCCTCCTATTTTAATCTTATTTTAATTTCTCAATCTTATTTTTATCTCTTAAGTTTTCTATGTTTTAATAACTTAAGTATATTATTTATTATGTACTCATGCTCATACTATCTTGACTCAATTCGCACATATATTGCAATATAAACGATTAATCCATATTATTGTTCTAATATAAATTCAAAAAAATAACTATATGAATTTTCTTTATTTTTCATTTGACTTCATATAGTTAGTTTTGCCTTACTATTGCATACCTATTTTTTTAATCATTATTGTATTTTGACATAGTAAAAGCACCTACTAATTTTACTATGTAGGTGCTCACCACTTAATTATTTCTATTCACTTTAGGTGGTTACATTGTGACCATTGAGGTTACTAGGTTCCCCTTTGCAGGGATAAGTTTAACTAAGATTTATTTGGGTATTAAACTCCATCTGAATCAAGTTTCACTTTATATCCAAAGTCAGGAATAGCTAACCAACGATCATGTAAATAATGTGCTGCAAATTTAGGTTTACGATCACGTGTAAATATTCCTTTTTTGTTTCCATCGGCTCTCATGATGCCTTGTATAGTTGCAAAATCTGCAAAATTCCAAACTTGTTCTCCTATAAAGAAATCATTTCTATCAAATACTTCATGATTTGCTTTTAGGAAATCTACTTGATATTCTTCTGTAAACATAGTAGGAGTTGTAAGATGTAATCCAGCTACAGTATCTGCACCATATTCAGTAAACATTACAGGTTTCCCTATTGTCTTCCAATAGTCTAATTCAATACTTAATGCTTGTTTTGCAGCATTTAAATCTCCACCATATATATACCAACCATAGTATCTATTTAAACAAATTACATCAGTCATTGGTATTGTTTTATCTTTTCTATACTCATTTTGCAATCCAACAATTGTAACAGGGCGGTTTTGAGGATCACATTCATGTGCTAAATCATATAACGGTTTATAATAATCATATGAACTGTCTGGGAAAGTAGTTGTATCTGATTCATTTGCAATAGACCACATTACAACACAAGCATGATTTTTATCTCTAGATATCATATCAGAAATTACATCACGATGATGTTCATGTGTACGAAGTACCTTAAATGAATCTACAGGAGTCGGTCCTTTAGTTGCTCCAAAATTCATATTTACTCCAACTGCTGGAGTTTCATCAATGACAACTATACCTTCTTTATCACAAAGTCTCATCATTTCTTCTGAGTATGGATAATGACTTGTACGGAATGAATTTGCTCCCATCCATTTCATTAATGCTAAATCTTTAACATTTAGAACTTCATCAAGTCCTCTTCCATGGAAATTAGAATCTTCGTGTTTACCAAAACCTTTGAAATAAAAAGGTTCTCCATTTATTAAAAATTGTGTTCCTTTTACTTCTACTGTTCTTACACCAAATGGTAATTCATAACTGTCCTCTCCAAATGCGATTTTTGCAGTATATAAATATGCATTAAGCGGTTTCCAAAGTGTTACATTTTCAATAACTACATTTCCATTTTGACCAATTGCTTTTGCAACTTCATTTTGATTTTCATCATATATTGTAATACTAACTTCGTGGTTTCCTACAACATCAACAGAATATTCAATATTAGCATTTTTTCCATTTACTGTTGGATTTATAGTAACATCCTTAATATAACTTTTAGGTGTTGTATATACTTTAACAGGACGAGTAATTCCAGCATAATTAAAGAAATCGAAGTTTGGTGCATTTTCCTTTTTAACCGTAACACCCTCAATGTTTGGAAGCATTCCGCCACCCAACATATTTCCAGATGTTTCACTACCTACAGGCAATGTACTAAGATCAACTTTATTATCTACTGCAACTGTTAAAAGATTATATCCTTTACTTACAAAATCATTTATTTCTACTTCAAATGGTAAAAATCCGCCTTTATGCTCACAAACAAGTTTTCCATTTAAATAAACCTTTGCAAAATGTGTAACTGCTCCAAATCTAAGAACAATTCTTTCATTAATAATAACATTCGGAATTGATAATTCATGTTGATAGAAAACATATCCATAATGATCTCTAAAATCAACGCCTTCCTTTTGGTCATTATAAGATGCTGGTACTGCCATTGTCATAGGATTTTCTAATTTCTTATTAAACCATTCACTTTTCATACCAGTTCCATCATCTAATTTAAAATCCCAAATACCAGATAAATCTATAAGTGTTCTAGCTGAATTTAATACGGGATATAACATAATTTACACTCTCCTCTTAATCTCGATAATTATTTCAACTTTCCAAGGACTTCCCATATACCTGTAATATAACTTGCACCTAATGCACGATCATATAATCCGTATCCAGGTCTTCCAGTTTCACCCCAAATCATTCTTCCATGATCTGGTCTTAAATAACCTTCAAATTTATTCTTGTGCAAAATCTTCATAATTTCAACAATGTCAAGTGAACCACAATCTGAGAAATGTGCTGATTCTTCAAAACTTCCATTTTCTAAAATTTTCACATTTCTTACGTGCATAAAATGAATTCTTCCTTGTGCACTATATTTGTCAATCATTTCATAAATATTATTTGATTTTCAATAATCTCAGCATTTTTTGCTTTTGTCTCACGTCTTTCCTTTAGGCTTTTAGTAAGTTCTTCAAGTTTCTTTTTATTTAACGGATATGCAAATGTTAATATTAAAAATACAATTAAATATGCAATTGCAGGAATTAATGTTGCAAAGCTCTTAATACTTGACGCTACTTGTTCTGTTTGAGATGGAGCACCTGCAACATATCCTATAGCTGAAAGAGCAGCTCCACTAAGACCACCAGCAACTGCTTGACCTATCTTACGTGCAAATGAATACATTGAATAAATAGTTGCATCCTCACGTGTATCAGTTAAATATTCTTGATAGTCGATTACATCTGTTACAAAAGCCCATATTGTTGTGTTAAATAATCCTATTCCAAGATATCCAATAAACATAACTATAAGGAATAAAACAACATTCTTTCCTGGGAATAAAAATAATACTAAATATGCAATTGCAGCTATTAAAACAGCAACGCTTGCTGATTCTTTTTTACCAAATTTCTTTATTATTGGTGCAATGAATGGAGCAAGTAAGATTGGAGTTACTGCTGATATTAATCCTGCAATAGATAATGCTTTTGTATTGTGGAAATAATCTTTAAACATATATGAATTCATTGCTGAAACAAGCATAGTTGAAATTAGTAATACTAATGCTGCACATATAAGTGCTATTAAAGGTTTATTTCTTTTCATACCTGCAAGTGTTACTTTCCAATAAAGTTTCTCTCCTGTGTCTTGACTAACTATACGTTCTGTAGTTAAGAAATAACATAATGAATAACAACCCATTGCGAGTATTGCAAATACTATTGCAATCATTGAAAATCTTCCTGCATCTGCTTTATTATTAACAAATATTACAAGTGGAACAACTACACTTACTACTGTTCCTGCTATTGCTGATACAATACATGTGAATGCTTCACACCTTTCACGAAAATTTAAAATTGATACTGATATGACTGTAATAGACTATATTAATCAAAAAAGAGTGGAAGAAGCAAAACTCTATCTGGAAAGAGGTAACATATCTTTTACAGAAATTGCTTTAATGGTAGGATTCAATGATTTAAATTATTTTGGTAGAGTTTTTAAAAAAATCACCTCCTTAACACCATCTGAATATGTTAAAAGTAAGAAATTATAAAATCCATAAAAATAACTCTCCAATTGCATAAATCTAATATAAATAATTTAATACCAAGACTCCTTGAATATATGAATCCTGATGAGCATTGCAAGTCTGGTAAAAATTACATTCAATAATTCGTTTTAGAAGTGCTCCTGGAGATCCAAAAGATATAGTTTATGTATTTTTCACTTTAGCTGTTGGTCTTCCTTGGATGATTTAAGATGTAGAAACGGAAATTTAAATATTATTCTTACCCTATCTGGTTTTGAAGAAAAAATATATGGCTAATAAAATATCCCCTCAGAATAACTATTCTGAGGGGATATTTTATTAGTTTATTGATAATCTAAATTATAAATGTTAAAATACAATTAAATCAATCAGTGTACAAGGAAAATTTAAACTAATAGTAATTATCAAATCAAACCAATTGTTTACAGGTATGATTTGTTCTAATTTAGATAGGAGTGATTATAGTGGATAAAATTCAAAGTTTTACAATTAATCATTTGGAATTACTTCCAGGTGTTTACGTTTCAAGAAAAGATAAGTTTGGAGAAGTAGTTCTTACAACCTTTGATATTAGAATGACTAGACCAAATTATGAACCTGTTATGAATACTGCAGAAATTCATGCATTCGAACATTTAGCTGCGACATTTTTAAGAAATAATAAAGACTATGGAGAAAAGACTGTTTATTTTGGACCTATGGGCTGCAGAACTGGTTTTTATTTAATCTTAAGTGGTGATTATGAATCGAAGGATATAATTAATCTTCTTACAGAACTATATGAATTTATTTCAAGCTACTGTGGAGATATCCCTGGTGCATCTGCTAGAGATTGTGGAAATTATTTAGATATGAATCTGCCTATGGCAAAATATATAGCAAATAAATTTCTTAATGAAGTTTTGTTACATATAACTGATAAAAACTTAATCTATCCAGATTAAGCATAAACTTTCTATTATTCCACTGATAAGCTACTAGTCTTTTCAGTGGATATTATTTCATAATAATTGGTTGATAACAGATAATATCACATCAGTAATGTTTTTTTTAACAAAAATCCCTTTCCCTAAGTCTCATGATTAAAATAACAAATCACTATGATAGTCTATTTTTCATCTTTTACATGCCTAATTTATTTCTTCAACATGAAGAGATCCATACATTCCCAGATGATTCTTAATGTTTTCATAATCAAATCGGTCTGCTTTAAAAAGTTCTGATTTATCCTCATCATACTCGACCGTCAATTTTTTACAAAGTAACATAGCACCATCTTCACTTTTTATAGATTTTATTTTATCAAAGAATATAAAATTACCATCTGAGCACAAAAAACCATTTGTAGATAATTTAGGTGTATGGAATACAACAATGTATAATTGGATAACTACATATATTAGAATACCAATACTAATCAAAAAATCTGTGTTTTCTGAAGCATTCAGTTTATTATTTGATATATCGTTAAACAAATGATAAGCAAATAAAGTACAATTAATAATTTGAGCCATAAGATTATCTCTTTTTAAGGTAAAACATATATTAGAAATTTCTTTTTTATTTTCATGGTATTTGTAAAATTGATGAAAAGTAAATACCGATAGTATAACAATAAATATTGCACATCCTATTAAAGCATATTCTGTTTCTTTTGCTAAAACTACAAACCCTATTAAAAGAATTATACTTATACATGCAAAAATTTTTTTCATATCTTTCATCTCCAATACCATAATTTATAACAAATCTAGAGAGTGAATTTTATTCACCCTCTAAATCATATTTTATTAATACTTTAAGTTACTCATCATTTAAATCTACTTTAATCTCAATAATAGAATCTTCATTTTCATCAATGATTTCAACAGAATTTTTATCTACTATTGTGCTTAAATCTTCTTTAACTTTATGTTTCTTATATAGTATATAAAATAAGTATATTATTGAATATATTATCATTGTTGATATAGCAATTGTTCCATTATCAAAAAATGCTAGTAATCCTATTGTTAAGAGAGGTAGAAATGTTGCTATATATAGTGCTATTTGAATATTCCTTATGAAATCACTTTTTTGATTTCTGAATTTGTATTTAATTAGTCTAAGTAAATACAGTATAGATAAAATAGAGATTGTAATTAATACAAATGAAACCATCTTACCCTCCTAATCTTTTTAAATCTTTAATTTTTTTAATTAGATTATTGTAATTTATTGGGTAAATATCATATCATCGTTCTTTCAAGTACATCACCACTTATTAACTACTTCACTATTTATCTATATATGATAAATTTAATATTATTCCCTATCCACAAAATTATCTATTATTCCTATATACTATTTATAATTATATCCATAAAAATAGAGTAAGGAATATCTTATATTACTTCCTTACTCTACTATTTTTGAATTGTTATTCTAAATTATTTATATTTGTTATTATTAAACAAATTATAAATTTTCTTTTATTAGATTAATTCTTTCAGTATATTCTTCATCGCTTAAATATGTCTTTTGAGGATTCATTTCAAATACTCCACCCCATGAATATCCATCCTTATACTTAGGAGCTAAATGGAAATGAAGATGTTGAAGTGTATCTGAATATGCTCCATAATTTACTTTATCAGGTGAAAAAGTCTTTTTAATTGCAGAAGCAGCTCTAGTAACATCTTTCATAAATAATTCTAGTTCTTTATCTTCTAGCTCAAATAATTCATTTACATGCTTGTTATAAGCAACTACGCATCTTCCTTTGTAGCTTTGTT
This sequence comes from Clostridium beijerinckii, assembly GCA_003129525.1. Lineage (NCBI taxonomy): Bacteria > Bacillati > Bacillota > Clostridia > Eubacteriales > Clostridiaceae > Clostridium > Clostridium beijerinckii. The sequence continues at coordinate 51,969 of CP029329.1, forward strand.
CCTTGAACAAAAAAAGAGTAGATACATTAAGTTTACATACTTCAATCATTAAGTTATCAAGTTTTTCATCCTTATCACAGTAAAGACAATTAATTTTATTATTCATATTAAAATCTCCTAACTTATTTTATTTTAAATTCGCCGCCTTAAAATGAGAATTCATTTTTCATCCTAAGGCAGCTATAAGAATCAAGTTAAAATATGTTTAGATATAGGCTCTTTTTCTACTTTAACTTATTAGTTTATACTGTAGCGTCTTTCCAAACATCTTCATATTTATATCCAGTAAGATTTTCAACAATTGCTCTTGTTTCTGGAGTAACATCAGCTTTTGAACCACCATCTTTTAAACGGTCAACTTCATCTACTAATATACCATGAGTTCTTTTATTAAGTTTGAAAGTTATAGCAAAAATTAGCGCTAATAAAAGCAATCCTATGCATCCATAAAGTAAGATATTTGCAATAGTTGTGATTACTGATTCTGGTTGAGTTGCTTGTCCTTTAACAAATCCACCATTTTGTAATATAACACCGACAGCAAATGTAGCTATTGCTACACTACTCTTTCTTGTGAAAGTCATAACTGCTGCAAAAAGTCCTTCTCTTCTTTGTCTTGTAATCATTTCATCAACGTCTGGTATGAATGGGAATACATTCCATGGAGTGAATTCTAATAAACTTCTACCTATTTGATATACAGCACCAATTACAAATAATAGTACAGTGTTTGATCCTAATCCCATTTTATAAACACTGTAGAATCCTAATAAACAAATAATCATAGTTGTATACGATAATTTAAATATGTTACCAGGTCCAACCTTAATCATTAAGAATCCACCTATAATAGTTGTAGGTATACCAATAAGACTAAGTGAAAGTATACTAGCTGCAAGAGTAGATGGAACTACTAAAGCATAAACACAGAAATATATAAATACAGAGTTAAATAAATCTTTAGCAGTAAATGATAATATGTAAATTGCTAAATGTTGTCTAAAGGCTCTAACCTTAAATGTAGATATATAATCACCTAATACTGTAACCATACCTTTTAATTGTTCACCAATACTTTTCTTTTCAGAACCCTTTAATAATTCTGCTTGCATTTCAGGTGTAAGTTCTCTTTCCCAAGTACATTTATATGATATAAATATACAAATTGCATATATAATAGCAAAGAATAGTCCGTTAATAAAGTATGCTTCTGGATTTTGATCACCAAAGTATTTAATTAATCTTCCAGGAACAAAAGTAGCTAAGAATGTACCTGTTGCAGAAATAAACATTCTAGATGCAGATAATTTAGTTCTCTCATTAAAATCTTTTGTCATTTCAGATGGTAGTGTCTCCCATGGAATTAATATCATGGCAGCAATTATTTCAAATGCTAAATAAGTTAATAGATAGAACGTATAACTTCTTCCTGTTGTCCATAATAGCACGTAGACTGCCATTAAAGGTGCTCCGATTAATAAGAAGAAACGACGTCTTCCAAACATTTTTCCTAATTTAGTTTTATAAAAGTTATCTGATATACTTCCTATAAATAAGCTGGCAACTGCATCCACAATACGAGCAATGGCAATAATAGATGCACCTTCAATTGGTGATAACCCTGCAAATGTTGTATAGAAGAATAATAAGAAGGCTCCAATAATGGTAAAAGCGCCACCTCCCATTAAATCAACTAATCCATAACCAACGCCTCTAGCTACAGTAATTTTTTTTGCTTTATTCGACATATCAATTACCTCTTTCTTTCATTAATATTTTTTATTATATGATTAGACCACAAAAAGCTGACAAATATCATCCAATTAGAATTTAATGATATAATAGCATTATAAAATTAAACGTATGAGGAGAATTACTATGTTTTGCAAAAATGACCTTCAACAAACTTCATTATTTGAACCAATCAACCAAATGCCAAAATACCTTCAAGATATTTTAAATAAAAGTTGGGCTAAGGCATTTAAGGATCATATTTTTCCGCGAATAAATGAGGAGCGTTTTTCGGTTTTATATAGCAATAAAGCCTCAAGGCCTAATTCACCTATTAATGTTATTCTTGGCTTACTAATTATAAAAGAAATATTTCAGCAGACTGATGAAGAGCTTATCGGCTCTATTCATTTCGATGTAAGATATCAATATGCTTTAAATACAACTAATTATGAAACACAACCAGTATCTATAAATACTCTAACAAATTTTAGAAACAGACTTGTTGAATATGAAGCGTCAACTAATGAAGACTTAATAAAAGCTGAAGTTGAAGCTTTATCCGAAAGCATTGCTAAGTATTTATCTGTTGATAATAAAAAAGTTAGAGTGGATTCGTTAATGGTTAGTTCATCATGCAAAAAATTAAGTAGAATTGAGCTAGTATATTCTATAAATAGCAGACTTATTAAAGCTCTAAATATAATAAATCCACCTATTATAAGTGATGAACTAAAACCGTACCTTGAAAAGGGGCATAAAAATGACACTATATATAGAACTCAAGATTTAAAGGCTGATTCAAAACTTTCAATTTTAATCGAACATTCTAAAATTCTATACAATATCGCTCTGAAAGCTGGAGATATAGTTACTTCAACAGAAGAGTTTCAACTTTTAAATAGAGTTATTCAGGACCAAACTACAGAAGATGCTGCAAAAAATTTAGTTATTAAAGATTCAAAAGATATAACTTCAACTAGTTTACAAAATCCAACTGACAAAGATGCAACCTACAGAAAAAAATATGGTGGTAACGTTGGTTATGTTGTTAATATACAAGAATCATTTAATGATAAAAACAGTGTTATAACAGGCTATGACCTTAAGCAAAATATTCACAGCGATTCAAAATTTGCTGATGATGTTATTGCTAATTTAGCTTCACAAAATAAAAATTCAAACTGTAAACTACTAGTTGATGGTGCTTACTATGAACAAGAAAAAGCCAAAAATGCTTTAAAACAAGGAATTGAAATGATTCCAAGTCAACTAGTTGGCAGAAAAGTATCTACTGATAAACTGAGTTATTCAAAATTCATTGTAGATGACGAAAAAAATGTAATAAGTTGTTGTCCTAACGGAGTCGAACCTGTAGAGTCTTATTATAGTTCAAAATCTTATACAGCCAAATTTGACTCCAGTACATGTGAAAAATGTCCTTTAAATTCACAATGTCCAAAGAAAATATCAAAGAAATTTAATACCATAAGAGTTAGCGAAAAAGCTTATAATACAGCTACTCAAAGAGAAAAAATGCACGAGAGTGAGTATATAAAGCTTGCAAATAAAAGGGCTGGTATAGAAGGTATTCCTTCTGTTTTGAGGAGAAGATATAAAATTGATACCATGCCTATCCGGGGATTATTGCGCTCAAAATTATGGGTTGGATTTAAAATCGCAGCCTATAACTTCAAGAAACTGTTAAAACAGTTTCTTGAAAGTGGCATAGAGTGTTTTCTCAATATAATTGCATGTATAGTTGCTGTAATAATTAACTGTTTTAAATTATATTTTTTAGAATTTGAAGCAAAGCTGTCAAACTAATCACGATACTTTATAGTTTTTGTGGTTTAATCATTATATATGTTGTAATTAAAACTCTACATTCAGATAGTTTCCATATAATTATCTTCACAGAACTTCAGTTGTAAATTTATTAATACAACATATATAATTAATCTTTTGTTTAAATTCCGAAGTATTCCTTCGCATTGTTATAACATATACCTTCAACAACTTTTTTCAGTAATTTCATGTTTCTTGGTACTTCACCATTTTCAACCCATTCTCCAATTAAATTACATACTATTCGTCTAAAGTATTCATGTCTTGTATATGATAAAAAGCTTCTAGAATCAGTTAGCATTCCAACAAAACGACTTAATAATCCAAGGTTAGATAATGCTTTCATTTGTTCAATCATTCCATCTTTATTATCATTAAACCACCAAGCTGAACCAAACTGTATTTTACCTGGAATTCCATCTCCTTGGAAGTTTCCTAGCATAGATCCAAGAACATAGTTATCCTTTGGATTTAATGTATATAAAATAGTTTTTGGAAGAGAATTCTCTTTATCTAATAAATCTAAAAGTCTAGAAAGAGGGTAAGCCATACTGTCATCATTTATAGAATCAAATCCAGTATTAGGTCCTATTTTTTCTAGCATTCTTGTATTATTACTTCTAAGAGCTGCAATATGAAGTTGCATTGTCCATCCTAATTCATGATAAAGTTTAGCTACAAATGCTATTGTATAAGTCTTATATTTCTTTTCCTCTTCTATACTTACAGATTTACCTTGTAACGCTTTTGTAAATATAGCTGTTGCTTCTTCTTTTGAAGTTTCTGCATATACTACTGTTCCGTCTAAACCATGATCTGATATTCTACACCCAACTGAGTGGAAAAATCTTACTCTTGATTCAAGTGCTTGTAAAAATTTATCATAATCAGTAATATTTATTTGAGATATTTGTTCTAAACTTTTTACCCATGAAACAAATCCATCTGCATTTATTTCAATTCCTTTATCAGGTCTAAATGTTGGTAAAACTTTTACATTAAAGCTCTCATCTTCTTTAAGTTTTATATGATATTCTAATGTATCAATAGGATCATCTGTTGTGCATAGAAAATCAACATTTGACTTTGTAATTAAATCTCTTACTCTAAATCCTTCTCCACTAAGTAATTTGTTGGCCTTATCCCAAATTAATGGAGCAGTATCTTCGTCTAAAGGTTCATATATTCCAAAAAATCTTTGAAGTTCTAAGTGAGTCCAATGATAAAGAGGATTTCCTATAGCCATAGGTATTGTTTCCGACCAAGCCATAAATTTTTCATAATCGCTTGCATCTCCTGTAATGAATTTCTCTTCTATTCCATTACTTCTCATGCCTCTCCACTTATAGTGATCTCCATATAACCATGCTTCAGTTATATTATTAAACTTTTTATTTTCATATATTTCCTTTGGATCTATATGACAGTGATAATCAATAATAGGCATATCCTTTGCATAGCTATGATATAATTCTACAGCTGTACTATTACTTAATAAAAAATTCTCATCCATAAAATTTTTCAAGTTAATCATCTCCATTTTTGATAATTTCTTTGTAAATATTAAAGTATACTTTTTATTTTTATTTAGATTAAACATAACGTTTTCTTTTATCATATAATTCAGTTAATAGCTTTTATTGTTTCAAACGTTCAATATTATAACTTGCTTGAGTAAAAAATGTGAGTGTTAGTCTTACTCTAAGCAAAGTTGTTAATAAATTTAATTTGTGTTATATTGTAAGATATATTATATTATTTTTATTTAGACGTTCTTATCATTCTTTGTTTATTCCTTTGCCAAAAATAATAGATGAAGAATGATAAAAATGTTTACTTTTTATATAATGCTTTTTAGTGTAATAATTATTTGCAATCTAAATGCTTCTCTAATGTTAATTTAACAGCATTAATTCCAGAAATCATTTCATTGAAATAACCTTCAATCTTTTCTCCTAAACCAACGTCATAAAGATTTACTCCAAATATTTCTTCATTACTAAGTATTGGTTTTAATCTATCTCCTACTAATTCAGTAGAATCTAGTTTTATGTCTGAAACATATTTTGTTAACTCATCTAATAAAGGATCTGGACTTAGTTCAAACTTATTACCATTATCATCTATACCCATCAAATATCTACACCACCCAGCAATTGCAATAGGAATATATTTAAGATCTTTAGCATCTAAATCTTCTCTCTTAGCGTAAGACTTAATTGTTTCTCCAAATCTTATTCCAACTTTTTGAGATGTGTCTGATGCTATTCTTTGAGGTGTATCAGGTATATATATATTAGGAAGTCTAACTTCAATTACCTCTTTAATAAATTCTTTTGGATCTAATATACCAGGACTTACTACAACTGGCATTCCTTCTTCATACCCAATCTTTTCTACTAATTTCTTTAAACATGGATCTTTCATTTCATCTGCAATTAATTCATATCCAAGTAGACATCCCAAAACTGCTAAAGCAGTGTGTAATGGGTTTAAGCAAGTAGTTACCTTCATTGTTTCAACTTTTCCTACTGTCTTTCTATCAGTTAGATATACCCCTGCATCTTCTAAAGCCATACGACCATTTGCAAAATCGTCTTCAATTACAAGATATTGTGGTCCTTCTGCATTAACGAATGGAGCTGCATACGTATTATTTTGTGTACGTACGATACCCATGTTTTCAATTCCATCTTTCTTTAGTGTTTCTTCAACACTTTGAGAAGGTCTTGGTGTGATTTTGTCAATCATACTCCAAGGGAATGATACTTTTTTAGTATTGTTAATGTATTTAAGAAAACCTTCTTCTACAAGCCCATTTTCAATCCATTTTTTTACGATTGTTTCTATGGCATCATGAAGTTTTTCTCCATTACGTGCACAATTATCCATGCTTACAAAAGCAATAGGTAACTCACCATTTTTATATCTTGTATATGCTAATGATGCAATCTTAGCCATAGTGTTGTTTGGATGTTCTAAGCCATCTACAAGGTCCTCTTCTGAAATGTCTTTCACACTATAACCTTTTTCTGTTATTGTAAAACTTGCCATTTGTAATGATGGATTTGCAAATATATCTTGTAGTCTCTTCCAATCGTTTTCTTTTGAGTACTCACCAACTAGACTTTCAGTTATACTTCCTACAACTTTCTTCTCTAAACTACCATCAGGCTTCATAATTACAAGTAAACTCAAATTGTCATAAGGCTTATATATTTTATTAATAAGTTCATCACCGTGTAAGTTAACGGCTACAATTCCAGTATCCACTTTTCCAGCATTTAAAAGTTCTTGTTGCAACACTGCTATAAATCCTCTAAATATGTTTCCAGCTCCAAAGTGAACCCATGTAGGCTTTTTCATTGTTAATTCTGACATTTTATCATAGTCAAAATTAGGAAGTTCTACGTTAGCTTTTTTCCATAAATCTTTATCTTTTATAGTTTCCTTATTTAGTATTATCTTTGTATTATTCATGTTCTTCTCCCTTCTTTTTAATAATTATTTATTATTAAAAATAGGCCATATTTTAATACTTATAGTAAGTAAAGACTACTTCAATATAAAATTTTGGCCTATTAATAAATCTATTTATTTATTTCTTTCAAGACTATCCCATATTCCCCACATATACATAATTCCAAGTGCTCTATCATAAAGTCCATAACCTGGTCTACATTTTTCATTCCAAATATGTCTTCCATGATCTGGTCTTGCATAACCAGTGAATCCAATTTCATGATAAGCCTTAACTATATCGCATATATCTAATGAACCATCACAAGTTCTATGAGAAGTCTCAATAAAATCACCATTTTCGTAAATCTTTACGTTTCTTATATGAGCAAAAGCTATTCTGCTGCCAAATTCTCTTATAATCGCTGGTATATTATTATTTGGGTCAGAACCCATAGCACCACTACAAAGAGTAAGACAATTATATGGATTATCAACAAGTTTTAATAATCTTGCTACATGGTCTCTATTTGAAACAATTCTTGGTAATCCAAATATTGGCCAAGGTGGATCATCCGGATGAATAGCCATCTTGATATCATTAATTTCTGCAACAGGTATAATTTGTTCTAAGAAATATTTTAAGTTATCCCATAAATCTTCCTCTGTAACGTTCTTGTAGGCTTCAAAAAGTTGAGATAAATTCTTTAATCTTTCTGGTTCCCAACCTGGCATTGTAAGATTTGGATTTGATGCTATTTTATTAACCAATTCCATTGGATCTATATCTTTAATTTTTTCTTTTTCATAGAAAAGTGCTGTAGATCCATCTTCTGTCTTTTTAAACAAATCTGTTCTAAGCCAATCAAATACAGGCATGAAATTGTAGCAAATTACTTTTACTCCAACCTTAGCTAACTTTTCTATTGTTCTCTTATAATTTTCTATGTATTTATCTCTAGTAGGTAATCCTAATTTAATATCTTCGTGCACATTAACACTTTCGACAACATCAATATTAAATCCATTCTCATCAGCTACTTTTTTAACTTCAAGAATTTTTTCCATTGGCCATTCATCGCCTGCTGGCATATCATGAAGACCCCAAACAATTCCTTCAACTCCAGGAATTTGTTTTATTTGTTCAAGCGTTACGGTGTCATTGCCTTCACCATACCATCTAAACCCCATTTTCATAGTAACATTCCTCCAGATCTTTTGTTTAATTTTGTTTTATAGTGTCATTCTTCTCAAATAACTTTCATATTAAAAAGCTGGCAAATTTAATCTCTACTGTTTTTAATAGCATCACCGCCTTAAATTGAAACTCAAATTAGTAAAAGTACATTTATATGTAATAAAACTAAAGTTAAGAAAAAGTCATTTTATTCTTTAAAATAGTTTGGATAGCCTTCTTTTAATTGATTTTTATCAAAGAGAACCATATTTAAATGTTCTTCCATAACTTTTTCAGCTATTTCAGAATTTTTGTTTTTTATAGCCTCAACAATACCTTTATGCTGTAAATAAATATTATCCCATGTAAAATCAGCTAATAATCTAAGTAACCTAATCCGTTGAAAATCACTACTCATTTCTTGAATAGTTGCCCATATCCTTTTTTTGTTGCAACCTTCAAAAATTATTCTATGGAATTCCTCATCAGCTTCAAATAATTTTTTGAAATCATGATCTTGCATGTACATCTTCTGAAATTTTAGATTCATTTCTAAAGCAAATATCTTTTCCTGTGGAAATTCTTCACAAGCTTGTTTTATAACCGCTCTTTCTAAATGTTCACGTAAAAATCTTCCTTCTTCAACAGCATCTAAATCAATTAAGGAAACGACTGTACCCTTTTGGGGGTAAATACTTAGCAGTCCTTCCTGTGATAAACGAACAAATGATTCTCTAACAGGAGTTCTACTCACATTATATTTTTCTGAAATTTCTTTTTCAGAAATATTAACGCCAGGCACAAGCTGTAAATTAATAATTTCTTCTCTGAGTTCATAATATATAGTTTTACTTGTAGAATTTTTACTTACTTTAAAAGCCACTTTTGTATTATCCTCCTGTATTTTTTCTACTGCCATACTTGTATGGTAGTTATGATATAATATTATCATAATCGATTACAATGTCAAGTGTAATATTAAATAATTTTCATGAAAACCATTTTTTTTATTAAATTCACTTTTATAATGTATATTTCATCATAATTTATTAAAAATAAAGCAGTTGAATTAAAATAATTTAGTTTAATTTTAAATAATAAGGAAATTCAAGAAAAACATGTCTTTTATACGCATATTTTGATGAGACACTCCAATTTCAATTTTGACTATTTAGATTTTACATATATTATGGTATATGACAATATTATTGGTTATGAAAGGAGAAAATTATGCTGAGAAATATTAAGGTTATTAACAGTATTATCGTAATGGTTATTTTATCTACAATTGTTTCCCTATCTATTGCTATAGTTGGCTATAGTAATATGAGAACTATTAACAAGAATTCCACATTAATGTATGAGGGTGCTTTAAGACGAATTGTAAAAACTGAGGAAATTCGACAACATTTCTCAAAGATCAGATTAAATGTTGACAGAATATCTATTGCAGATTTTAATGCTGATGATTTAAAACTTGTTAATAATGATTACGATACCATGAATAAGATGGTTGACGAATATGAAAGTTTATCTTTAAGTTCTTTAGAAAAAAATAATCTAACTGAATTTAAAAATGATTCTAAGAAGTATCTTTCACAAATTAAAAATTTTGAGAATGGTACTAAACTTTATGGAATCGACCTAGAAAATTTCAATCAACTTGGGAATGAAATGCAACTTTTTCTTGATAATTTAGTCACTTACAGTTCAAAAATGGCTAACACGCTTAATAATGACAATATTAATTTATATGTCAAAAGTATTCAAATGTTCTTTATTACTTTCTTTATTGGTTTTATTCTAATGATGGCTGTTTCTTCTACTATAATCTTGGTTATAAGAAAATCCATGAAAGAAATAATATCAGATTTAGATAATATTTCTCAAGGAGATTTTAGTATCAAGATAGATACTACTTTAGAAAATGAGTTTGGTAAAATGAAAAAGTCACTTAGTAAAACAGTTTCAAATATTTCAGTAATGATTGAAGAAATAAAAAATTCAACAAATGTTGTAAATATGCAGGCAATTAATTTATTAGGAGCTTCTGAAGAAATGACAGCCTCTGGACAAGAAATGAATGCAGCTGTTCAAGAAGTGGCTATAGCTGCAAATGATCAGTCTAGCGACTTGATAAATGTAAAAAATTCATTAGACAAGTTTTCAGATTCATTAGATCAGATAACTTCGGCAATTAATGATGTAAACTCAAATATAAATGACATTAGTACAATGGCAGAAGATAGTAATTCCAAATTGAAGTTTTTATTTGATTCTGTAGAAAATGTCAATGATTCTTTTGATACTGTAAGAAATAAAGTCATTAAATTGGACAAAGATGTTGAACAAGTAAATGACATAACAAATATAATAAATTCAATTGCTGAACAAACTAATTTATTAGCATTAAATGCTGCAATTGAATCTGCTCGTGCTGGAGAAGTTGGTCGAGGATTTTCTGTAGTTGCAGATGAAATTAGAAAACTAGCAGAGCAGTCTAAATTATCTGCTAATAATATAAGTGAATTGATTTCTAATATTAATAAAGAAGCTCAAGTAGCAGTAAAAACTACAGATTTAGGCAGAGATAGCTTAAATAATCAATCATTACTTATTGAAGATTCTATAAAATCCTTTGCTGTAATATTTAAGGCCATAAGTACTATACTGCCTAGAGTTGATAATATGAACAAATCTATTGAAAATATACATATTGAAAAAGACCTTATACTATCAAAAACATTAAACATTTCTGGAATATCAGAAGAAAATGCCGCTTCGGCAGAAGAAATAGCCGCTTCAATACAGCAAATAAATTCATCTTTTACTGAAGTAGCAACTTCGGCTCAAACTCTATCAAGTTTGACAAATTCTATGATGACTGAAGTGGACAAATTCAAGTTATAAGTATTATTAATAATTTATATATGTTGCAAAAAATAATCTACATCAATTAGGTAGCAGTATCTTAATCTGCCGAAGATTTAAAACTGCAACTTATATAGTATAATTAAATATCTTAATCGAATTAAAGTCAAAAAATGTTATATAAATTAAAATGGAGGATGATTATGAAAAAGTTGAAATCTTTAAATATTGCACTTGCAATAATTTTTATGGCCACTATATTAACCGGTTGTGGTTCAAAAAATGTTTCTAAAACAACGGAACCTATTACCTTAAATATAATTGACGTTTCAGGAAGTATGCAATTAGTCGGAGATGCTATAGATCAATTCAAAGCTGCAAACCCTGGTTTAATTGGAGATGTTGTAATTAAAACCTCCAACTCAGTAGAAGTTCCTTCTTTATTGAAAGCTCAAATTTTAGCTGAAGATGTACAAACAAACTTAATTTTCACAGGAATTGATGGACTTTCTACATGTCTTAACAGAGATGTTATAGAAAAGATTATGCCAACCTACAGCAGCAGTTTTCCTGATTTAGAAAGTAACTATAGCACTGCTGCTAAAGATACTTATGATTTGACAAATGGTTATGCTTTAACGTATGTATTTTCTCCTAGTGGACCTATGTTTACTTATAATCCAGATACTGTACAGAATGTTCCTAAGACGCCTGATGAACTTTTAGCTTTTGCTAAAGCTAATCCAGGTAAATTTACATATGCAAGACCAGCTGCTTCAGGGCCAGGAAGAACGTTCCTTCAAGGGTTACCATATATCCTTGGAGACAAGAATCCTAAAGATCCAGCAACTTGGGACAAGACCTGGGCTTATATTAGAGAACTTGATCAATATATAGATTATTATCCAGCTAAAACTGGTACTACATTCACAGAATTAAATCAAGGTAAAAGATCTATCGTAGCTAGTCAATTAGGATGGGATATGAATCAAAGAATTACAGGTGGTATACCTCAAAATTACGCTGGATTTATGCTAGATAACACCACTTTAGTTTCAGATGCTCAGTATATGGCTCTTCCAAAAGGACTTACTGATGACAAAATCGAAGTGGTTTTAAAACTAATGCAATGGCTAATGACGCCAAATATGCAGGCAATAACATATGATAGTGGTTATTTTTATCCAGGTCCTTCCATCAAGGGTGTTTCCCTTGATGCAGCTCCTAAAGCAAGTCAAGATAAAATAAAACCAGCTATAAGACAATCTTATGAAGATGCCATTAAAACATTTCCAAGTTCAACTCAACTAGATACTACCAATTTCATGGAAGCTTTAAATATGTGGGATCAATCATTTGGTACTAAAGTAAAAAGATAGTAACCTTGTCACTTATCTAATAATAAAAATATGACTTTTTCATTCTATTACAACATATTTAAATATTAAGAGCTTGGCAATAATAAAATATTTGCCAAGCTCATTAATTTTTTTAATATATTGATGTCTTACGCTATAGGAGCCATAAGTATTTTTCCTGTTCCACGGTATACATTAACCAATCCTTCACCAGAAACAGCAGATCCAAGTAAACTTTTGCTAGACTTTTCAACTCTAAAATCTAATGAATTAGACCAAGCAATTGCAAAATTTCCATCAATTCTAACTTCATCATTCTCTAGTACAAATTCTATAAGTTCATCTCTTGGAACAGGACTTTCTAATACAGCAAATCCTTCTCCTTTGAGGCATAAATTAAATAATCCTTCGTTTCCAAGCATTGCCGAAGAAAGATTTGATCTAGCTACTACCTTTTGTTGAACCTTTGATTCACAAGCAAGGAAAAGTCCATCATCTAATACCATTCCATCCCATTCTGCAACATCTTCAATTAAAATATGTTTATAAGTAGGTTCTAACATTAATAAGCCATTACCTTGATATCTAGGTTTAATTGCAGATTCCTTTGTTACCTTAGAAGCTAAAGCTTTTCCTAACAAATCTCCAAATCCTTTAACATCAGCAGTCATGTTAACTCCTCCTGCAGTCCATTGCATTGCTCCCGCACTAATTGTATATCCATTCCCTTTCAACTCAATTAATACTTGTCTTTTTCTAACGTTCATTTCTGAAGCATAATATGAAGCCATTGCATTTGCAGTATTTACACTTAAATCCTTTTTGTACTCAAGGACTTTAATATCTCCTTTAGCTTCTACTATTTCAATATTCTTATTTTCATAAAGATTTTTATATGTTATCATTTTAATTTCACTCCTCTCATATATCATTGCAATTAATTATTATTGTAGTTTTCTATATTTTATATCAAACAATTGTATTAGTATATAATTATATGAATAATCCTGTTTTATATAATAAAAACATCCTTTAAGGTTCAAAATATTATAGTCTCTTTGTATATTAACTGTATAATTATATACTTAACTTACCTGTTTAAAATATACATTAATATTATATTCCTCGTTAATTGAAAATACTCAAATTTTTATAATAAAAAATACTTCACGCTGTAAGAAATTTCTTACATCATGAAGTATTTTTATTGATTATGTTTTAAATCATGAACATTATAATAAATAAAATTGAAACAATGTACATTGACTTAGGAACTTCTTTTGCTTTACCTGTAAATATTTTTATTAATACAAAAGATATGAATCCAAATGCTAAACCAGTTGTGATTGAGTAAGTTAAAAGTGTTAATATTAATGTTAAGAATACTGGTAATCCTTCAGTGAAATCTGAAAAATCTACATTTGTTATTGGTTCCATCATTAATAATCCTAAAACAATTAAAACTGGTGCTGTTGCAAATCCTGGTATAACTGTTAAAATTGGCGAAAAGAATAATGATAAGAAGAATAAGGCAGCAATTGTTACTCCAGCTAAGCCTGTTCTTCCGCCTTCCGCAATACCAGCTGCTGACTCAACGAAAGCAATAGGTGTAGAAGTTCCTAAACATGCTCCGACTGCTGATCCAATGGCATCAGCCGTTAAAACTTTATCTGCATTAAGAACATTACCTTTTTCATCTAAGTATCCAGCTTTTGAAGCTAAACCAATTAAAGTACCAATACTATCAAATATATCTATAAATAACATAGTCATAATAGCTGGAATTATTCCTATTACCATTGCACTCTTGAAATCGAATTGCATAAATACTGGAGCAACTGATGGTGGCATTGATACTATTCCTTTAGGTAATTCAGCAACTCCAAATACTACACCAAGCGCGTATACAGCGAACATCCCAATAATAAACGAACCTTTTACATTTTTATGATATAGTATTGCTATTAATACTACTCCAGCAAAAGCTAATAAAACTGGTGCACTTTTTATGTTTCCAAGACCAACTAATGTAGCTGGATTAGCAACTACTATTCCTGAACCTTGTAATCCTATAAAAGCTATAAAAAATCCAATACCTATACTAATTGCATGTTTTAAAGTTTGAGGAACACTATCAATAATTACTTGCCTAATTTTAAATAAATTAAGTGCTAAAAATATAAATCCTTCAATCAATGAAGCTGCTAAAGCTGTTTGCCATGAAAACTTCATTGTTAAACAAATTGTAAATGTGAAAAGAGCATTTAATCCCATACCTGGTGCCATACCAAATGGATAATTTGCAATAAATGACATGATTAAAGTACCAATACAAGAAGCCAACGCTGTTGCTGTAAATACGGCTGATTTATCCATGCCTGATTGACTTAAAATATCAGGATTTACTACTAATATATATGCCATAGTAAAAAAAGTAGTGATACCTGCTAATATTTCTGTCTTAACAGTTGTTTTGTTTTTTGATAAATGAAATATTTTTTCTAACATACCATTCTCCGTTTCGTTTACTGATTTTTTTGATAAATTGTCCAATTTAAATTCCCCCCATTTTATGAGCTCCACAAATAGAAACTGAAACTCAAAAATAATATTTTTCGTTAGTTAATTGCACTAACCTTGATAAAAATATAAAAGAATATAACAAGAATTCGTAGATACCCAATAAAAATATAAAACCCCTTCGTTATTACAAAGGGGCTTATAAATAATCGAAAATATCTATAAACACCCATAGTCAGACAATTTACGGTAGTCTGGTAGAAACACTTAGACCCTATTTCTAAGCATATACAGGTAAACTTTTTATTATTTATATATCACATACCAATCATTACATTTTACTTTTTCATATCACTTTTTAATATTTAGCGATCTGTTTAATCTAATGTAATACATTAAGTGCGCTATATATATATCTTTTTTACATACTTAATGCTACAATAGTTTTCTTTATAAATCAATACTAATTTGCTTATTTTATGAATTTTTTTGTTTTTTATCAATCTATCGTTCGTGTTTTTGCCTAAATTCAATGAGAAAAGCATCAAAATATCATAAGTAATTACTCATTTGTAAGTTTTTTCATAGATATTCTATATTTTAAAAGATCCATGTTATTACAAACTCACTATATTATACTGATTATTTTGCAAAAAAAATTACCTCTTATAAAAAATAAGAGGTAATCTTTAAATATTCTGATAGATTTCTTGTTAACTATTCTCGTATGTGATTGGGACACTTCAGCAAAACTCCACAACATAAAGATCAAGAACTCTATCTCTAAAATTTAACTTTTATACTTTCCTAAGTATACCATGTTAAGGAATTGAATTCAACAATTTATATCATATTATTCATCAACTTATTTTATAATACATTCTTTGTAACATTAACCCACTTTTTTCTGATAGAAAAGTTGCATCTTTGCACATAAATCCAGCTTTTTCATAAAAATTAATAGTATCCACTCTAGCATTCAAGTATAAAATATTCATATTATATTCTTCAACCTTAATAATATGTCTTTTCATCATCTCAAATCCAATTCCTCTTTGTGCATATTCTGGACTAACAACTACATTGGTAATCTTACCCTTACCATTATTATTAGTCATTCGTGAATATCCTACAACCTTTTCTTTATCTAATGCTATTAAGTGGAAACTTGTATAGTCTAATTCATCATAATCATACTTTTCAACCTTATTATACGGTTTAAAAAGTATATTAAATCTTAAATCTATTACTTGCTCAAACTCTTTACTCTTATAATCTATGTATTTATATGTAATATAATCCATAATCCTTTCCGCCCCTTTTTTATTTCGTAATTATATTATACAACATATTCATAAATTATGCATAATTATTCATATCTTTTTAATTAATATTGCACATCATTATATATACTTTAACTTTAGTAATAGTATTATTCATATAATAATGTAGTCCATACTAAATCTCTATAAACATGAAGAATCCTAGATAGCACTTCATTATAGCGCTGTCTAGAATTCCTTTAATAAAAGCTTATTTAATTTTTATCATCTAACCAGATTTAATCTCTATGCTTTTTTCATCAATATTTATACAAAGAGAAGTGATGTAGGATTATGCATTGTCCTACAGTCTGCAGAATATCTCAAATTATCTAAAGCTTTAATATTTATAAACATAGATTTTAAGATAAATCTTTTAACTTTCTTCTTGCTTTCATTACATTCTCTTCACTGAGATGAGTTTCTCCTACAATTTCTGCCATTCCACAACCTCTATCAAGCATTTCTTTTGCTTTCTCCATAGCTTTTTCATGTTCACCTTTTTTTAAAATTTCCATTAAATCTTTCCTCCTTTTGTTTAAGCGCATAAAAAAAATAACAAGTCCGTATGTAGTCTATTTTGTATCTGTATCTTATTATTTCTTTCACGTTCCTTATACTAATTCTAAGAATTAGTATAACCTCAGAGATAATTTTTATTCAAGCTATCTTATATCGTTATATCTTTCCAGCTTACCTTAAAGCAATTTTTCCAAAGAATCACATTGATTATTAAAAGCACTAATGTATAAACTCCAACAAATATCATATTATTTCTAATAACTATATGGACTATAACCAATACTCCAAGCAACAACATTGTTATTATACCTGGCCATATAAGTTTACCACTATCTGCTGTAGCAAACTTTACACTAAATGGCATTGCCTTATTTGATATTTTAAAATACACTAATGATAATATTAAAAGAACTAAAAACATTGCAATTAAATCTATAATTATTGCTGGGCCTTTTAAAATTAAGAATATCACAGCCTCTAATATATAAACTGGCATTATTAGCTTAAATATAGTTCCTTTTACTGCACCTTTTAATATTACTCCTGGATTTTCTATTGGTAATACCTTGTATATGAATGCCCCCTTATAACTATCACTATTATTTATGAATGCTGTACAAAAACACATTATAAATATACTTATATACATTAATAAATGAATTTTCCCACCAAAGCCGGTCTGAATTTTATCCATGAAGGATTCATCTCTATCCATAAACATAAATATAATTGGCATAAATAAAGCCATCGCAAGGGATGGATAGACCTTAAGCTTCAAGTTTCTTTCTGTAGATATCATATTTTGAGTTAATTTAAACATACTTTTTTCAATGTTGTCCTTACAAATTAATGTTGCAATAAATTCTTTTCTTTTTTTACTTCTACGCTTTACGTTTCCCCCATTATCATTCAATTTTTGAAGGTTTTTTTCAAAATAAGGTACTACTCTTTTAATATAAAGTGTTATTAATATAATTGGTCCTATTATTGCGAGTACAAATAAAAATATTAAAAAAGACTCTTTATTACCATCTATTAATATTCCGAATGGAGCTGCAAACCACATAGATGGAAGTAATGCATGCCAAATTTCAGGCACATAATCACTTCTCATATTTGTAATATTAAAAACTCTACCAACTAACTGATACCCAAAGGCAAATATAAATGCTAATAATATTTGAAAATAATTTATTATATCCTTTAGTTTTTCTCCATCAAAAAACTTTAAAACTAAAGTATATAATAAAGCAGTTATTGCTATAACTATTAATACTGAAAGCATATTCTCAATTATAAATATGATAAAAAATAAAACTCCATATTTTATTGTACCAATAATTAACGGAATCACATTTAATGATAATGATAAACCCGTTAAATATATACATATATGAGTAGTTTTTGCTGCATTAAAAGTCTTACTATCTATGGGCCTCGATAATAATATATTTTTCTCCTTTATATCTAATAAAACTGCTGAAAAATCAGATATCATAATTGATATCATCATAAATAGATTTATGCCCATTACAATATTTGTAGCCTGCAAAGATGACATACCCATCATCATTATTAATCCAATAAAAATGCTCATAAATGCATTAGTCATCAATAAGTACAAATAATTATTTTTGTCACTATCCTCATCTGTTTTTTTATTATTTTTCATAACAGAACTTACTCTACGTCCATCCATAGTTAATTTTGTCTGTAAAATCAGTCTCATAATTTTATAATTAATGCCAAATTTTATATATAATCCTTTAAATTTGTCTAATATCTTTAATACAGTGAAATCCTTCATTAATTACACCTCTTCAACCAAAGAAACAAATTCTTTAGCAATATCTGCATGTTCATTAAATCCTGTTAGCCCATTAAATATTTCTTCTAATGAACCCTCTTTTTGATTATTCTTAAGCTCTTCAAAACTTCCATCTGCAACTATTTCTCCGTCATTTAGGAGTAATATTCTATCGCTTACCTTCTCAACAACATCCATTATGTGTGAAGAATAAAATATAGTTTTACCATTCTTTGCAAGAGCATTCATAACCTCTTTAAACACCATTACACTATTAGCATCTAGCCCACTTAAAGGTTCGTCAAAAAATAATATATCAGGATTATGAATTAAGCTACATATTATAAGTAGCTTTTGCTTCATCCCCTTTGAATATGAGGATATTCTAGAATTCATAGATCCATTAGTTCCAAATAATTTCATAAGCTTCGTTGCTCTCTCAGTAAGTTTTTCCTGGTCTAATTCATAGATTTCACCTAAAAAACTTATATACTCATAAGCCGTTAAGTTTTCATATATGTCTGCAAGCTCTGGAACATAGCCTATTTTCTTTTTATACTCTACACTTCCATTGCTTATATCCTGTCCTAATATTTCTACTTTTCCCTCATAGCCTTCTAATATTCCAAGCATTATCTTTATAGTTGTACTTTTACCAGCACCATTTGTCCCTATATATCCTATTATCTGCCCTCTTGGAATCTCTAAATTTATTCCATTAAGTATTGTTTTACTTCCATAGCTCATTCGTAAATCCTTAATTGATATTATACTTTCTAAATTTTCCATCATATCTCTCCTATTAGTACTCTTAATTCTTCTCTATTTTTTAGATATACAATGTCCCAAAAAACATACAGACATCTATCCTGGAATTTGTATTAATAATTAATTTCATAGATAACTTTATTTGTAACAATTCTAAGTTTATTGTAAATAATTATAGCATAAACCTTCTATCTCTACCATCATATGTAATATTGGGTTTTTTATATAACGGAAGTAAAGTTATTGATTATAAGGTAAAAGCCTTAGATACGGGACTTACACCTTTAGGCTATCATAAAAAATATGTATCTTTCTAAATAAAATAAAGCCAGGATTTAATTTCTATTAAATCCTGACTTCATTTTATTTTAGAAAGATACGTGTACTTATGGGGACTTTAAAATCATTTTCGGAGTAATCCCCAAATATTATTGTTAAAATCATTTCCCATGAGAATCACCTCTTTCGGTATTATTGTGTGCAGTATTGAATTAAATATACATGTTTTTTATATATAATTTAATATTTAATTTTGCTTATTTTTTATTGTTGGATTAATCTCTGTTTATATTTTATATTAATATACGACTTAATGTTTCATCCTCATCAATAATTTTTTTAGCAAGAATCCTATTTTCTTCAATATGAATATAAGTATATCTATTAGGTTTTATTGAAGGCGCAATGTCTACCGCTTTCTTAAAGTCTTCTTTTCTCATCTTTAAAGTTTTAACATATTCAAAAAAACCTGTTTCCTTTAATATCTTTGAAATTCTTTCAAATCTGTGATTTTGAACCTTAGACATAATATAGGTTGCCATTCCAACCTGTATACCATGAAGCTGTGGCGTTTCAAGGAATTTGTCTAAAGCATGAGAAATTAAATGTTCAGAGCCTGAAGCTGGTGAACTATCTCCTGCTATTTCCATTGATATACCATTTAAAGTTAATGAATCTACTAATTCTTTTAAAAATAAATCATCCTTAATAGTTTCAAAGTCAGTTCTTACAAAACTATTTACTGCCTTTTTAGAAATCATAGTTGCAAAGTCATCAATAATTACCTTACCATTTTCCTCTTCAAATTTCCAATCATGTAAAGCAGTGATATTTGATACTAAATCTCCTATTCCAGAAAATATAAATTTCTCAGGAGCTCCTTTAATTACATCAATATCTATAATTATGCCATAAGGAGTTTTAGCAGGAAGAGACATACGTCTGCCATTTACTAAAAGTGATGCTCCAGGGCTCGAAAAACCGTCATTAGAAGTTGAAGTTGGAATGCTAATGAAAGGTAATTTTTTTAAAAGGCTCATATACTTTACTGCATCTATAGCTTTTCCACCACCAACTCCAATTAGAGCCTCTACATCATTTGATATTTCAAAGGCCTTTATACTAATTTCCTCAAAATTTACATCTGATATAGTTTCTTTCTTTGAAATCTGAATATTGGCTTCTTTTAATGAGCTATCTATAGAAGCTCCAAATAAATCCTCTATACCTTCTCCGAAAAATATAGAAACCTTTTGAAACATAGCTTTTTTAATTAAATTCCCTACGTTATTAATATTTCCTTTTCCTACTTCAAGAATTGAAGGAATGGCTATTCTATGAGTTGAAGCCTTCATGTTTTTCACCCCTTATAATATGTATTAAAGAAATAACAATTCACTATGTTACATATATTTTTTCTAACTCAAAACATATGTCGCATCTTTCACTGGTTATTCTCTTCATATGTCTAAATATTTTTCTAACTTATCCCAAATCTCTGAAAAGTTTTTAAATTCTATGAATTCTTTCTTTTCTTTTTTCAGAAGCTCAACTAACTCTCCCGTAGCAAAAATCACATCTGCTATTAATGCAGGCTTAAGATCCGGTTCACTGTCTCCAGCATAAAATATCTTTTTATAATTCTTTTTTAGCTTTTTAACTACAATTAATTTGTCAATACCATAACGATCTGAATAAAATTCACTATTTTCGTCTAAATCAAAATAAATTCCATTATCCTTAAAAACACCCTTATTAGAGTAGACATCTACTCCTTCTATATTATGCTTCTCAAATATCTTATTTATGTAATAACTTGTTCCAGCACTTACAACAATAAAATCTCCACCAGCATCCTTTACTTGTTTAATGAATTCTTTAGCAGAAGGATCAAATGGAATGCTTAAAATGTCCTCATCTATCTCTGCTTCACTTCTTTTCACATTATTAAAAACATAGCTTAAATACTCTCTATCTTTTATTTCTCCATTTTTCCAAGATTTAAATAATGGTAAATATTCTTCTTTTAAGTAGGCTTCAGACATTATTTTATAAAAATCCTTTTTAGTAAGGGTTCCATCAAAATCAGATATAAATGCAAATTCTTTCATTATATTATCCTCCTCGTTGGTTAGGCATATAACAAACTAACAATTCAACATGCTAGTCTATTTTTTCATATACCCCATTCTAAATTTAGCTTGCACAACTTTTTTAAAAGTATTACAAGAATAATACATATATGTAATCTTAATTTTCAATAAAAAACATATGTTATTTTAAATCATTAACAACTTTGTTTATTTTATCAACGTTATTTATAGTTTCTTTCCACAATTCTTTTGAGGGAATTAAACTCTCTATTTCAGTATAAGTTTCTTTTATTAATGGTATGTTAACAAGGTTTGTACTTTGAAGGGACATTAACACAAAATAACACACACCTACTATAGCAATTATTTTTATCATACCACCTATTGCTTTTATTAAAATATAAAAAGCTACAATCCCAACTACTATTAAAAGTATAGTGTTCGTTGTTAGATGAATTGGGCTTTTGTTTATTAAGTCATTTATTTTTTCCATTTGTTCCTCCTTTTATCTGATAGCTAGCAGCCGTAATACTCCCACTTCTTAGAGTTGGAGATAACGGCTGCACGCTCCTAGGTAAGTTCAACTAAGATTCAGATGAGGATAAAACCCCACCTGAATCAAGTTTTACTTTATGGTACTACTAACTTTAATTACGTCCCCATTCCTAAGTATATTCTCTCTTTAATATACAATTAAAAATAAGCTTAAACTAATTAAGCTTATTTTGAGCTAGGGCTAATTGTTACATTGGTTCATTAGGAATAACTAATGCACAAATTATATATAACAGTATTCCTGTGCCTCCACAAAGAATCAAGGCTATATATCCAATTCTTACCAATGTAGAATCAATTCCAAAATATTTAGCAAATCCGCCACATACGCCAGCTAGCTTTTTATCTTTTGAAGATAAGTATAATTTCTTTTCCATAATAAAACCCCTTTTAATTATTAGTAAATATTACTTAATCACATAACGGTTCTTGATTAAGATTATATCATTTAAAGTTTTTAATTAAAAGTCTTCATAACTCTTTCTACCTATATCTCATTTTTTTGACTAGTTATACCTCTACACATAAAAATTCTATAATTTACAAAATATATAAATATAAGCTATCCTATTTTTATCAAGTACCACTTTTATAATTAATATCAAATAAAACTTAATTTAGAGAGGGATGTGGTACGCATTGAGTGTTATAAAAATATTTTTGACCATAAAAATAGGAATAATTTATGGATGTTCCATAAACTATTCCTATACCTTTGCATACTAAAATTTTAATTATATATTTTTTACTAAAAGTTCTCTTCTATCAGTTTAAATATTCCCTATCTGCAACCTAATATCAATCTGTATCTGCTTTTCATATAACATTTTCTCTCTTCTTATATAAATCACTCATAATAACAAACAATCGGAGTACTTGACTCAATATTATTAAATATTGTATATGCTAAATCATAAGGTGCATTTACGCAACCATGAGATCCATTTGTTATATATATCTCTTTGCCAAACTCTGTTCTCCAACTTGCATCATGAATTCCTATATTGCCATTGAAAGGCATCCAATAGTTAACTGGTGAGGTGTAGTCTTCACCTTTTAAAGTTGCATTTTTTTCTTTGTAATTTAAAATATAAGTCCCTGCTGGTGTTAAAGTATTAGTGCTTAAATTCCCAGTAACAACATCTCCTTCTACAACAAGAGATCCATTTTTATAAAACCATAAATGTTGTTTAGTCATATTAATTTCCACATATGTGTTCCCAATATCATTACTATCACTAGATTTTGCAGTTTGTGAATATTCTGGTTCCTTTGTTACATCTTGTCCATTCTTCACGATTTCGATTAATTTTTTAGCTTCTTTAGACTTATCAACAATCCAGCCATAATTACCACCGCTGACTTGTATTGTTTTTTTAGAAGTTGCAAGAAAATCTCTTGTATTACCAAATGTATTAAAAACACTAGATATTTTATATACATCCTTATTAACTTTTTCTTCATCAAAGGTAATTCTCATATCTTCGCTAACGACAAGCCAATTATGTATTGTAGATCCATCTATAACTTTTGTCTTATCACCAGACTTATATGTAATTTTTAAAGCTATATATTTATCAAGAAGATTTTTGCCATCAATAACTTCTTGTGACTCAGAAGTATATTTAGGATTTTCATAACAATTGTTTGATTCTAAATTTAATTTTGGCTCCGAATTAAGAATTGCATTTACGATGCTATCATATAGAGCATCTTTAATTATCTTATTGCCATCAATTTCATTTATAATTTCATAGCCATTCTCTGTGTATTTTAAACTAGCATTTTTAGGGTTAATTATTTCACTACTATTTAAGCAAGAAAGGTTATCAAAACATTGATTTAATAATTCTTCATCATATGTCAATACTTGAGACATTTCAGAATTATTTTTATTAAAAAGTGCTGAAATCCATGTAAAAGAATTTTGGCTCTCCTTCAATTCTTTAATTTTGTCCCCATCATATTTCAATCCAATATCGCTTGCCTTAATTTGTTCTGTTGTATCTCCTCGTTCCTCTAATTCCAATGTATATGAATCTATTTCAGATGATAGTTCTTTTTCTACTTCTCCTACAGTCTTACCAGTAACATTAATACCATTAATTACAGACCCAAAGTAAAAATTATTTTTAAAATACATTGTCACACTTAAATATATAATAATTAAAGCACAAAGAGAAATCATAATCCCTGGTAAAATTTTACTACGTTTATCGCTTCTTTTTTTTCTCATTATAATTACTCCCTTCTTATATTATTATACTAAAAAATCACACTTAATAATATATCCTTTCTCAAAAAACACATTCAAGATTAAAATAAAATTTTTATCTTGAATGTGTTTTTTCATATACTCTTACAATACTGTGCTATATCATTGGCAGCTTTCATTGCACTATTCACTGCTCCTTCTATCCACCCATGCGTTAATGAAATGTGCTCTCCCGCAAAATATACTCTATTATCATACTCTGGTTTTGCCATTACATATGAAAATAAATTCTGTTGCTGTGGCATAAAATAGCAAAATGCTCCGTAAAATCCTTTTTCACGATTCCAATCAACAGTTATATAATCCTCCACTACTGAATCAAGATATCCCTTTTGAAGACCATGAACCGCCTCAACCTGTCTCTTTATCTCTTTGAAACGCATTTTATCATCTAAATTTCCTAAACGTATTGCATCCTGACCTAAATTATAGGATGCTAAAATAACTCCAGGTTCATCATATAAATTATGATTTCCTTTAACAGAAACCTTTTTACTTTTTATTTGACTATTATTAATACTACTACGATCATCAGGATACCATATGGTTTGAATTGGTAAATCTGTACTGGAACCGCCTCCTATTATTCTTTCATTTTCATCTCCCTTTTCCCAAAAACGCTCATTACACATAAAAGCAGTTTTTTGGGATGATGTATAATTAACTTCCTTTATAGCTTGCATTTTTTCAGGGCTAAACATAGGATATACAGTTATATTTCTAAGACTAGAAAAAGGAACTGCACAAATAATAAAATCAAAGTTTTTTCTTGAAATTTTTAAAGACTTTTCGTTTTTATATTCAAGTGTAATTCTATTAGTTGAATCTTCTCTATATATACCAGTTACTGTTTTTCCATTTTTCCAAGATACTTTTCCTAACTCCTGTTCTTTAATATTAGAATATTCTTTAGGTTTTTTCGACATTAAAGAATAATAAAAGGAAAGTGGTAAATTAACTGTGCCTCCATCTATTTCATACCTATAAGCATAATCTACAGTATATTCTTCCTGTAAGTTTTCATAATAACTATTATAATAAAAAGCTCCCAGGAAAGGTGCAACACTTGATAGTAACTCTATAGCACCCTCACTTAACCCCATTTTTCCAAGCACCTTTCTTACATCAAGACTACCTAAGTATTGAATTATCGTAGAGTATTCTTCTTTAATCTGTAAAATTTCTTTTCTTATAGATGGTTCTATCTTTAGTAGATTGCTTCCTAATGCATCATAAATTAGTTTTTGCCATGGAGTGTTTCTTTCATTTTGAGTTAAATTAAATTCCGGATAAATTTTTTCCATTACACTTTTACCTTGAGAATCATTTCTTGCACGTTTATTTCTTACATAAATAAATGCATTTTCATTATTTTGAATAAAAGGATTTGTTTTTAAACCAAAGGTGTTAATGTAGTGCCATGTAGTTTCATGATCTGCAGGTATACGCATAGCCCCAAGCTCGCCATAAAGTCTTTTATCCTTATCAAAATAATGAGTATAAACCCTACCACCAATACGGTTTTCCTGCATTTCAAAGATAGTAATATCAAATCCAAGTTTTCTGAGTTCAAAAGCAGACGATAATCCTGCAAGGCCTCCTCCTATTATCCCAACCTTAATTCCTTTACAGCTTCCCGGGCGTCTAATTGTTGTAATATCCTTCGGCGGACTAAGCAGTTCTAATAAATTTTCATAATCTTCAATACGGTTTGCTTCTTCTAAAGTCATTTTTAACATTTTATGTCTTTCTTCATCAGTTGGATTACTTGGCTGTATATATTTAACATCCGTAGCCAAATGGATTCAACTCCTCTTGAATTATATACTTATAAAACATACTTTTGTTCTGGTATTTTCTCCCATGTACTCTATATAACAAAATTTTAATTTTACAATTAAGTATATTATTCAGCTTATAACAAAAGACCAGCAAAATGTTGGTCTTTGAATACTATAATTATTTCTACAAAAAGCATGCTTACAGTAAAATATATTGCTACTATACTATTGTTTTTTATTAAATCTACTCTTTCACCCAATAACTACTACAATCATTTGATCTTTCAATAAATCCATATTCTATTAAAGCTCTTCTTATAGTTGCATAATCCTCATATATTCTCTTCAGAATCTTATTAATATCTTTTTCAGAATAGATTTTATCTTTAGAAAAATTCTTAGCTATTTCTTCTAATACAATAATCTTTTTCTTTTCTTTAGCCGGATAATTCTTCAACCCTTTGTTCTCATCCATATAATTTTTAATCACATCATTTTTTTCTTTATCAGTTATATTATATCTGTCATCTAAAGTAGTTGCTGTTTTATGAGCATCACATATAATTTCCTTTTCCAACTTATTAATCTTCTTATTTGTATCTTTTGAAAGCAAATCCATCATGGCTAGAAATAGTTTTGCTTGTTTTTCTTTTTCTCTTAACTTATAACGGTGATTTCTAATAGTTGATGCAGCAACTCCAAGCTTTACTGCAACTTCTTTATCAGATAATCCTTGAGATATTAATGTTATTAACTCTCTTTGAACATCTGATACTCCTGTAAAAGCTGAATTCATACCGAGTAGATATTCAAGCATCGAACTATGCTTTTCCTCAATATGAATTTCCGTTGCTCTTCTTGCATCATACAATTCTGATTTTATTTCATATATACGTCCCTTTTGAAATGTTTCTTCACAAACTATACATTTATACTCCTCATC
This sequence comes from Clostridium beijerinckii, assembly GCA_003129525.1. NCBI lineage: Bacteria > Bacillati > Bacillota > Clostridia > Eubacteriales > Clostridiaceae > Clostridium > Clostridium beijerinckii. The sequence goes on from CP029329.1 coordinate 79,278, forward strand.
AGTTTCTATATAACCCTTTTTGACTTCATCTATTGTTGCACTCCAAAATAATTCAATTGATTTTATATCCATAAGACTCAAATCCTTTCAATATCAATATAATTCCTAACCTAATTATACTTATTTTATATAATTTGTCTATATATTTATAAACTTTTTTATATTTTGTTTATCAAAACTACATACATGTATAATTGTGCACAATATAAAGACCAGCAAATAATCTGCTGGTCTTGTTTCTTAATAAAAGAAATTAGATATTATATTACTCCATTAAAGCAATATAATATCTAATTTCCATTTCTTTATTTTTCACATTCTAATAATACCCCAAATTATTCACCTGAAAGATGACCATCTTTCACTGAAACAAAATAATTTTCATCTAGCCCATATTTTTTAAGAATTTTTAGAATTGTTTTATCAATTTTCATGTCATCAATTTGTTCATTCACTGCGTTTGCTAAAGTAGTATCACTTTTTCTAACAGCTGCAGCTATCATTCCAGGAGCTTCTGGTTCATATGGCTCTAATATCTTTAGATAAAAGCTCTTATTCTTTGATATAAGATATTCTGCAAGTATAGAATCAGTTATAGCTGCATCTATTTTGCCAGTATTTACGGATGACAATAATTCAGATTGACTTTCAAATATTATTACGTCTTTTACTAAACCATCTTTTTGCCATTTTTGAGCTAGCTCTAAGAAAGCGGTTCCCTTTAATGCTCCTATTACTGCATTTTTTAAATCTTCTTTGAAAGCAATTCTTGAAACTTTAGGAACAATAATAGCTTCTGATTCTTTATACCATATATTTGTAAATAGTGCCTCTTTTTTACGGTCATCTGTAACGTACATTCCACTTGTTATCATATCTATATCTTTATTATTATTTAATTCCACTAATAAATTATCAAATGGAACTTGTTTCATTTCAACTTTATTTATCCCAAGTCGCTTTGCAACTTCAACTATAATTTCTGCATCTATACCTGCAAACTTATTTGTTTTAGGATCTATATATGCAAATGGTACATCATTTGATGAAGCAACAGTTAATACCCCTTTTTCTTTTATTGATTCTAATCTATCGGTTTTATTAACATTGTTTGATATCTCAGCATTACTAACTCCTGTACCAAGACTAATTATTATTACAATATAATTTATAACAATAATAATTAAAACCAATAATTTTTTGCATATTTTATGCATCCAAATTTCCTCTTTTCATAACTATTGTTTCTATAGATTATATTATAAAATAGAAACTTATTATTATTATCTTAATTTCAAATCTGAATTATTCACCAAAATATATTTCTTTGAATGTTACTCTAAATCCTGCTAGATGAAATATTCTAAGCTCTTTTACTACATCTAAAACAATTGTAAAATTTTCAAATTCAAACATATATTTTCACCATTAAAAAGAGAATAAAATCTTGTTTTTATGAATTAATTTGATATAATTTAATCATAATAAGCTAATATGCAAGAGGAGGATTTTATGGCACAAAACCATATATGTGAATTATGCAATAGAAATGTTTCTATCATAACTAAACATCACTTAATTCCCTTACAAAGAGGCGGAAAGAAATTTGAAACACTTTCTTTATGTAAAACTTGTCATACACAAATTCACGCTCTTTTTACCAATCGAGAACTTGCAACACACTATCATACTCTTGAATCATTGAAGAGAGATCAAAAAATTATTAAGTTCCTTAGATTTATAGCGAATGTTCCTGCAGATTCTCATGTAGAAATAAAAAAATCAAGACATGTTAGGGTAAGTAGTTAAATATATGTTTAAGCATTTTATATATGAAAAGAAAAAGCACTAATCATCACAAGATTAGTGCTTCAAGTTTCACTTGATATTTAATATAGAATACTGAAAAAATAACAAATCAGTAATCTAATCTATTTTAAACTATATACCTAACTTAAATTTTCAACAATTTCTGATGCATTAAATGACTTCTTAAGTAATCCTTTTTTCACAAGCCAATCTATATTATCTTGCCATACTTTTGTATCTTGAGATAAGAATTGTGCATCTTTTGTTTCCATAACAGGAATCAAAGTATTAAAACTCTTCTTTTCAACACTTTCAGTAAGTGGGAAGTTTTCTGCATTTTGGTTTTCCATTAGTATTTTAAGTGATTCATCTGGATTAGATTTCATATCGTCAAAGCCTTTTTTAGATGCTCTTAAAAATCTTTCTATTTTATCAGAATTCTTATTAAGATTATCTTCACCTGCAACAAATACAAGTTCATAGTAATTAGGAACTCCATATTCAGTTGGTGAGAAGTAATTTAAATCAAAGCCTTGTTCTTCCATTGCCGGAACTTCATGATTTACAAGACATCCTATAGTTGCATCTACATTTCCTGTTGTCATTGAACTCATAAGATCAAAGCCTACATCAACTGTTTGTGCAGATTCCTTTTTCTCTCCTACATTTTCAAGCATTGTAGAAATAATAGATTCCGAAAGTGCTGTTCCACCATATCCTATTTTCTTGCCTACAAGGTCTTTTGCACTTTTGATATTTTTATCCTTTAATGAAAGTACTACGCTTAAAGGTGATTGAACAATTGTTCCAACAGCCTTTATAGGAATATTTTCATTTCCTCTTGCCATTACTGTATCTTGTAGATAATAAATTCCAAGGTCAGCTTTTCCAGCTGCAGTAAGTGCTATTGCATCATTTGAATTTGCAGGAAACTGAATATTCACCTTTAATCCTTCTTGTTCATAGTATCCCTTTTGTATAGCTGTGTAAATAAAGCCGTGAACTGCATTAGGATACCAATCTAAGACAACACTTACCTCCTCAAGTTCTTTTTTTTCATTTGTTTCTGACTTGCTAGCCGTTTTATTACAGCCTACCATTGCAAACGTCATTAAACATGACATTGCTAAGGCTAAAATTCTTTTTTTCATTAATTAAATCTCCTTCCTCCAAGTAATTACTTTTTTCTCGATTATATTTACAATTGCAACTACAATCATAGCTGCAACTGAAAGTAACACAATTGGTGCAAACACACCTGCTCCATCTAATTGACTCATCATTCTTTTACTAAAATATCCTAGTCCACTTTGTGCTCCAAGCCATTCAGCTATTGCTGCACCAATTATACTAAGTGGTATTGCCATCTTTATTGCTGAAAAGAAATATGGTAATGCAGTTGGAATCTTAAGTTTTATGAAAATATCTTTTTTACTTGCACCATAAGTTATTAAAAGCTCTTCCATTTCTCTTTTTGTAGATTTAAATCCATCATAAACTGTTATAGTTATAGGAAAAAATGTTATTAATATTGTTACCAAAACCTTACTCCATATACTATATCCAAACCAAAGCACAAAAAGAGGTGCAATCGCTGTTGTTGGTATAGTTTGAGATGCTATTATAATTGGATATAATGCATTTTCTATTTTCTCGTTCATATCCATTAAAACAGCAAGGGCTAATCCAAAAATAATAGAAATAATTAGTCCAAGCCCAGTTACACCCATTGTTGCTGGCAAATGTATCATAAATAAAGGTTCGCGAAGCATCCATAATTTCGCTAAAATTTGTGTTGGCGATGGTAGTATGTAATGAGCATTTATTATCATTGCAATGATTTGCCAAAGTCCTAGTAACACTATCATTAATATGATTGATGGTAAGTTCTTTTTCATATATCCACCTTCTGTCTAAGTCTACTTATGAGGCTTTCTTTTAATTCTACAATTTCAGGTTTTTGTAAATCACTTCTACTTCTTGGATAGTCAAGAGGAATTTCGATTCTTTCCATATGAGTTATAGGTCTATCCTGAATTATAAGTATTGATTTTGAAAGAAAAATGGCCTCTTCAACATCATGAGTTATAAATAATATTGTTTTATTAAAATGCTTCCATTCTTCTAAAAGCCATTCTTGCATTGAAATTCTTGTAAGAGAATCTAAAGCACTAAAAGGTTCATCTAAAAGTAATAGTTCAGATCCTGTTAAAAGTGTTCTTGCAAAAGATACTCTTTGCTTCATACCCCCAGACAAATCCTTAGGAAATTTATCCTTATAATCAGAAAGTCCAACTTCTTTAAGAATCTCAAGTACTCTATTTTCTCTATCATTTTTTTTAATCTTCTGTACCTCCATTGGAAGAGATAGATTTTCACCTATTGTCCTCCACGGAAAAAGTAAATCCTTTTGAGGCATATAAGCACTGTAATTTTTAATATTTTTTATAGAATCATCATTAACAAGAATTTCACCACTCTGCATTTTTTCCAATCCATTTATTAATCTAAAAATAGTACTTTTACCGCAGCCACTAGCACCTATAATTGAAATAAATTCACCCTTTTTCACAGAAAATGATAAGTTTTTAATCATTGTATAATCATCTTCTGGGTACTTAAAAGTAACATCCTTAAATTCAAGCATTGTTATCATCTCCCCTTAAATCAATTAACACAAAAAAGCCTTCCATCACAAAGATAGAAAGCTTGAACTATTTCTTATATAAATTCACCATTTTTCAATGCAAAATTAGTATAATAGACAAACTCACTTCCCTGCGTTGGTTCTAACCACATCAGGTTCAAAGGGTTAAGCTAGTAGCTCTCTCAGCTTTTTAAGGCACCCCTAGGAATAATTTCACTTAAAATTATATAATACTATGGAACCAATGTAAATGTATTTTTATTACAATTACCATTTACTCGTAAAAATAATAGCTAATTCACATTTTATGAAATAGTAGTAATACCACTTACTACAAAAAATAAATCAATAGCAATTATTATTACTGTTGTGATAGAAGTGAAAAATCTTAACATTATTCCTTTTTCCATTCTATTATTTTGTAGCCATTTCATAATATTTTTTTTATTACGAGTAAAAGCAATTATTAATATAATTATCAAAATAGCAGTAATACTAATATTTAAAATGTCACCTGCATTTTTACTTAAATGAGAAGTTATTTGTGATGTTACTTCAACAAAAGTATTGTTAATCATATGTAATATAATAGTTAATTTAATTGAATATTCTGTAGCTAAATATCCTAATATAATACCAGCTCCTATTGCCATGAATATTTGATAAAAGTTACCATGCATCATTCCAAATAGTATTGATGAAACTAATATAGCAAACCATCTTCCATACTTCTCAAGGCTTCTAAGAACAGCTCCTCTATAAATAAATTCCTCAAATATTGGTGCTATTATACAAGTATATATAATCATTGATATTGTTGATTCATTTAATACATCTAAATCCTTTAATGCCGGAATAGCAGTTAATCCTATTGTATTAAGTACAAACTCTAATCCCTCTACGAACAATCCCAACATATTGTTTACTGATAATAAAATAATACAACCTAAAATTACAGTTTTTAAAGTGAATTTTTTGTTTTCTACCTTTAGATCATACTGAAAGAATTTCTTTCTTCTATAAATTAAGATTGGGATAAATGCAATTAAAACTGCAATAATACTAATTGTACCTAAAAAACTAGGTTCTTGAACTATTTTCTTTAATTGTTCCTCGCTCATATTGGGATTTATAACCACTTGCATTATCATAATACCTATCATAATTCCAAAAATAACACCATTAGCAATTAATTCTTGCATGATCAGAGTAATTCCAAGCTTATTAAAATCTTTCTTCATTAATTTTTTAATTACTTTCGATTCATTATTATCAGTCATTTATTTCACCCCTATTTTCTTTGTTTGACTCATTTTCTTGTATATCGCTTTTTATGAAAATGTAGACACTTTATATCTTATTGTTATAACTTGATTGTAACTCGTCCCTTTTCTTAATTCATAATTCTTCTCCGCATGAAAAACTCTTAATAACAGTTTCTATATATTCTATTATTTTATCTCGAAATAATGCTTCATCATCACATACTACTATACGTATAATTTATAACTCACTTTCAATAATTTACATCAGTTATTCTTATTCACTATATTACTACATAATGAATTTTAAATAAAAAGTAACTATTCATCTATTAAAATATCTGAATAGTTACTTTTTTGTTCTTAGATATCTATCGAACTTTTAAGCTATACTTATACTGTGAATATCTATATAATTCTATTTTTACACAGATATAAGTAAACATTTATGTAATAAAAATTCTATTTCTTTTTTATATTTAACTAACTCATCTGAACTTATATTTTCTAATGCCTTTTCATTTGTACTAAATTCTTCACTTAGTTCATCAAATAAGGATATTATCTCCTCTTTATTTGTTTCTTTCAATTCATCCAAGTATTTTCTTATGGCATACTCAACATCATTGGCCCAATTATCTATAGCTTCCATTGATATTTCATTTATTTTTGTTTGCCAAGTTAATGAGTCATATAAGAAAAATATTGAATCTGTAAAAACATTTAAAGATTCTGTGATTCCTTTTACAGATGTGGCTTTTATGGTTTTTACTAAATGATTTAAATTATTAGTTCTTACTCCAATAGATGTTCTTTCTAAAACATTTGTAAGCTTCTTTAAATTTTTGCTATATGAATTAATCTTTTTAACTTTTCCATTATTTCTTTTAGAAGCTTTTCTAAACATTTCTCCCATAACTTGTTTTATAGTGTCCCCAATATGTTTTTCTATAATGCCTTCCATAACTTTAGTATATGAAGGAGTATTTATCCTTACCTTATTTTCTAATTTAGTAATTTCTATATTTAACATATTATCAATAACTCTATCTAAAGAAATAATTTCATCTTCAATGTAAGTTAATAAATTTTCAGTTTGTTCATTTGTAAGCTTTGGTACATAATAATGTTGCATTAGAGCAAAAGTTTCTTCTTTCATAGACCATTTGCTTTCATCATTTATGTATTCTGTAATTAATTCTTTAATCTTAAGATCAGACTTATCTATAAGCTTTATAGATTTTATTTTTATTCTTGCAAAAGATTTATCTATTGTTTCTAATATATTTTCTTTTTTATCTAAAAATTCTTTAATTATATTTATTCTTTCTTCTACATTTTCTTTCTCACCTTCAATATTGGCAATTTTAGAATTAATCTTTATATCACATTCACCCAATATGTAATCTTGATAATTTTTCAATATTTTTGAAAGTTCTTCCTTCTTATTAGGATCATTGACCCTTTCATAAATATAATCCCAAAGTTTTTTTGTCTCTGGATTCTTTTCACTACTACTTTCTATGAAAAATGATTTTACATCTTTGTGTATACATTCATTAACACTTTTTTTGATTTCACATATTCTCTTATTATCCTCTTGAACATCTTTTGGACACATGTTTATAGCTAAAACAACTTCCACATTATCATTTATTATTTCTCCAACATACTTTAAGAATTGGAAATCATCATCTCCAAGCCCAACTCTATAAGAAACAACATAAACAATAAAATCACTTTCTGGTATAAAATCTTTTAAAATTTCTTCATGCTCACTTATAAGAGAACCATATCCAGGAGTATCAAAAAGTCTCATTCCATTGTAGTTAGTTTCCTTACAGTTTCCAACATATTTTAATCTATTTAAATTTTCATTTGGTTTTACTGTAAAGACATCAAACTTATCCTTATCTAAAACTTCAATACTTGAATCCTTATTTATTGCTATAAAAGACTCTTCTGAGTCGCTATCTATAACAACTTCAGTAACAACTCCTGTAGTTGGTTTAACACTTTCAACTAATACCCTTTTATCAAATATACTATTTATTAAAGCACTTTTCCCTGAGCTCGTTTCCCCTAACATAACAACATAATGAGCTGGATTAATTATTCTCTCGTTTACTAATAAATTTTTAGAAGTAATATCTTCATTTTCAATTATATTAACAACTTTATCAATTCTTTTTTGTCTATCTACACAACTTTTAAAAAAATCCATTTTATTTCTCCTTTTGGCCCTCTAGTCCATTAATTAATCCATTTAAAATTTTCGAATCCTCTTCAAACTCTAAAATATGGCCTTCATTATAAGTAACTTCATATTGCTTTTCTATAACTTCCATATCTTCTTTAAAAGTTTTTTCTAATTTATTTTTTAATTCTTTTATAGAAGCATCTACGTCATTACCTTTTGCTCTTAAGTCATCAATGATTTCTGACTTTAAATAATTTTCTAAATCTTCTATCATTGGCTCTAAATCTCTTATTGTATAACTAGCTCTATTTTCAACTATCTTTGTCCTTATATGTTCTCCTATGAGAGAAAATGCTAGACTTATTCCCATCCCAACAAGAATCCCTGCTGGTCCTCCAAGTATCCCTATTGCTCCAATTGTCCCAACGACTCCAGTTGATACCCCTAGTACTGTAGGAAGTGACTTCTCATATTTAATTGAACTCTTTTTATTAAAAAATGATATATTCTCATAAGTTCCATCGAAACCTTTTATTGTTATATCTTCAAGTTCACCATTCAAATTTTTAACAAGTTCACTGATACTAACTAAAACTTCATCCATAATATTATTAATTGCTTTATCAGAAGTTTCTTTATATATTAAACTAAGCCTATGTCCGTCTACTATTCCCTTATTAATAATTCTCCTTAGTTCTAGTCTTAAATTCTCAATATTTTCTTTTATTATTTTCGAAGAATTTTCAATAATATTTTCCATCTCATCATCAGCATAAGCTCTACAATTTCTTATTTTTTTCTTATTTTCTGAAAGTATCATTTTAATTTCTTTAATTTTCTCTTCTTTTTCCGAATCATTTTGCTTACTTTCATTTAAAGTTAAGCTTTTATACGTATCTATTCTATCATTAATATTTTTTAGAGCTTCATTAACCCTTTGGTTTAAAGCATTTATTAAGTCCTTATTATATTCTTTTGAAATATTCTTTATCTCATCTATAACATTAACTATTCCAGAGTTTTCATATAACTCAACATCTTTAGTAAATTTAGCTTTAACTGCTTCATAAACATTTACTATATTAACATTTATTTGTTTTTCTTCATTATGAGCATAACTTATGCTACTTAATACCCCTTCATTATGTTCTTTTGCTTCATTTGCATCGTCGTAACTTTCATCATTCCACTTGTTTTGAACAAATATTGTATTAGATAACTTTGGCCATAATGCATTTATGAAATTTTTTTCTGTTCTTGTAATTGGAGGGTTAGTCCTAATCATAAAAATCCCAGCTACTAATTTATTTACATATTCTAATGTAGTTCTTTGATTTTCTGGTGTTAAACTTCCAACACCAGGTAAATCTACAAGGACAATGTTATCCTTTAAAACATCACTTTTGTTGTATAATACTATTTTAGATACTTGAAGATTATTTGCTCTATTATAATCATTATGTACATATTTCTCTAAGTTTTCTATATTTATATTTTTCTTAGTTCCATTTAGATAATGTATTATAGCTTCATTAATATTTTCTCCATATCTCACTTCAACAGGTACACAAGTTGTCTCATCAACATCAGTAGGCAAAATATTATCTTCCATTAAAATAGAATTCAAAAAACTGCTTTTACCTGCACCTTGAATACCGAGTACTGGAACAATTATTTCTTTTTTATTTAGATTTTCAATAAAGTGCTTAAAGTACTCCTTATAATCTATACCTTGGTTCTCAGACTTAAGATACTTTTCTAATAACCTATTAAATCTCTCATCTTGTATTAAATCCATATACGTCATGGTTTTTATCTCCTCTTCCCAAAAATCCTAGCAAAAAATGACTTATTTCCCCATTCTACTTCTTGTTGCATACTTTCCATTTTAGTATTAATGTCACCTTCTAGCTTATTTATAAGTTCTATTAATATATCTTTATCTTCTATTTTATCATTAATATGATTAATTTTCTCTAGAATTACCTTCTTATTATTATCCAAATTATCTTCCATAGATTTTTCTAACAACTCTACTTTTTCCTCAATAGAATTCTCCATTAATTCTACCTTTTCTTCAATCTTATCCATATTAATATCATCTATTTTATTTAAAATAGATTCTTTATTATTTGCTGCATCTTTTACTACTTTTAAGCCTAAAATAGCCAATCTTTCTTCTATGGATTCAAAAAGTACCTTATTTTGATCCTTTACCATATTGCTAATAGCTGCCTCTATGGTGCTCTCTATAGACTTTGTTATTTTCAATATATTATTATTTAAATCTTCAATCTTTTCTTCAAAATCTTCTTCTTGAAATTCTTGAAAATTTCCTTTTAAATCATTAATTTTCTTTTCAAGAGGTTTTAACTTTTCTATTACATCTTCTGACATATTCCTAGACACCTTAGAAAGTGAATTTATCATATCCTCTTGAATTTCGGTCATTATATTTTTTGTCACTTCATCACTTTGAATTAAAATTGATTTATTTTCCATAGTTATTCTCCTTATTTAAAAAATAGCTTAAAATTTCCTCTAAGGTTTCTTTTTCCTCTTCGCCTCTACATAATGGATTTGCAAATAATATTTCTTTTATATCTCTATAATCACTTATTATAAAATTATAATTTTCTTGCCCTTCTATTAAAGCCATATTGTATATTGGATTTTTAGAATTGATTAATACATATCCGTCTTTAGCATTATTAAATCTATTTTCAATATTATTTTTCAGACTACTAACATCTACTAAAAGTTCCTTTATGTTATTAGCATTTACAAATACCTTCCAAGAGTCTATGACTAAATTTATCATCAAATTTTTATTGTCTTTTATAAAATAATTTAAACTCATACTCTCTAATATTTGCTTTTTAGAATTTCCTATTTGAATTCCATTAAATATAATAAACATATTGTAAGGTTTGTCTTTTATTTTCTTTAAATCTGTATATAAATTAAGTTTATCTGCACAGAATTCATAAACAATTATTACATTATTAAAGCTATATATTCCTTCTTTTTTTATGACTTCACATTCTTGTTCATTTAGATGAATTCCTAGAATTCTCGAAACAAATTCTACACATGAATCTATATCCCATATCCAAAAAATTTCAGTAGTTTCTTCCTTTATTTTTTCTCTACTTCTTTCTTTTATATAATTCCCTAATAGCAAATAATTTCGCTCGAATATTTCATTACTTAGCTTATAAATATTATATTGTGTCTTTGAAATAGAGTACGAAACTCTTTCCTGTGTTTCATATTTATCATCATTTATTGTTATCGCTAATTCATTTTCTTCATAAGTTTTTAACTTGATAAGTTTATCTATAAAACTTCTTAAACTCTTATTTACATCTTCTATATCATAAAGCTCAATATTTTGTTTTTTCTTTTCTTCATATTCCTCTGCTCTTTTACTTACTTCATCATAAAAAATATTTATGGACTTATTATATTGGGTACTCCATTGTTTTAATATATTCAGATATTGTATATTATTTTGATTACATACATTTTGCGCTATATCTATAGTAGCCTCTTTATCCACTACTTTCTCATCATATTCAACTTCCTTATAGCCCCATTCTCTGTCGAATATATTAGAAAACAATCTCTTACCTTTATTAAATATGCCTTCTTTTTTAAATAATAATTTTTTTTCTTCATACTTATGCTTAACATCTATGTTCTTACTTTCAATACCCGGAAGAGAATATTCAAATCCAGTATCTAAATTAAGCTTTTCATATATTTCATTCTTTCTATTTTCGCATTCTTTAACTATATTTAAAATATCACTCTCAATATATAGATTTCTATTATTTATTCTTTCTACTATATCTAAATAACTTTGCAATTCTTCTGAATATGAATTCCTAATCTCATTTATTGTATTTGAGATTACTTCTTCAATTTCTTTAATCTTTAATAATATTATTTCCTGTGCATTTTGAAAATTTTCTGCAAATGCATTAATATCTCTGACTTTTACATTTTTTAATGCTTCTATTGTTTTTACATCATTTCCACTTATAATCTCTCTATCAGTAGTAATTATGCGATTAATTCTTTCTTCAATGCTAATTGCTCTCTTTGCATTAATTTGAGGAGTAATATTATCAACACAAGCTTCTATTGCTCTAACAAAGCCTTCAACATTTGAACTTTTATATAGTTCTTTATCTTTATTTATAATTCCCTTTAACCCATTAAGTGCTGAAATCTGAATAACTTCAACGGATTCACTATTATTAATCCCTTGCCTCAAAAGATTCTCAGCTCTTTTTTTATGCTTCTTTAAAATAATAGATTTGTCTTCTTGTACTATTCCATTTTTTCCAACCTTTTCTTCTATTGAATCTATCATATTTTGTGCCAAAATTATTTGCTTTTCTTTTTCATCTACAATTTTAATCTTTTCTACATTGGTTTCATCACTATTTGCCTTAACTGTAGTCAAAAATATGCAAATATCTATTGTTGGAAGCAATATTTCTAAAGTTAATTTTTCATGATTTTCTAAATTCCAAGCATCTAACCCCGGACTGTCTATTATATGTATATTTTCATCTAATAAAAAATGCGGTGTTTTAATATCGATTTGAGTAACATTCAACCTATTATTAGGATTCTTACTCTCATCTGCATATTCTTCTATAACTTTTTCATTTAAATTACTTCCTTCTAATATTTGTGGCTTTTTATCTTTAAAATAAATAGTAGCTTGTCTATTTTCTCCCTTACATGCAGTAATTATAATACTAGAACTTGGTCTTATGGCCATTGGTAAAATCTTTTCACCTAAAAGTGCATTTACTAAAGTTGATTTTCCACTACTTGTTATACCCATAATGGCAACCCTTATTATATTGCCCTTAAATATATTTTTTCTCTCTTTAAACCATTCCACATCTTTATTGTATCGTTTTCTTCTATAATCATTTTTTTCTAAAACTTTTTTTATTTCATTAATTGTATTTAATATATAATTATCTTTTTTCATAGTCTTCTCCATATTAGGCATATGAAAGAAAATAACGAGTCCAAAATGCCATGATTATTTTTCATCAGGCAAGGAAGTAAATTGGCCTCATGGCAAGCCTATTAGGGCACTTTGCTGACGCAGCATGGTGGAAAATAGGCTTGGCAGATGGACTTGTTATTTTTTTGATTATGCCTTAACTCTAAATTATTACTATACTTCCTTGAAGCTTAACTTATACCTATTCCTTACTATTTATATATTAACATAACTACACATATTTATCTAAAGGGATATGAAATAAAATATCAAAATATACCCAACTAGAAATGAAGGTCATGCGGTTAATGCATGACCTTCATTTCGGTGGGTTATATTTTTAATTGTGTGTCTATAATTGAGTTAATTTCTTTACCTTAAATTTATCTTTTACACTTATAACTTTAATTTGTAAATTATTAAGTAACTTGGATAAACTCTTTATTTGATTTATATATTTTATATCATTTTTTTTAACTAATTTTATTATCATTTTAATTATATCTGATTTTTCTTCACTATTTAATCTAATACCATTCCCTATATACTCTCTATTAATATAAATTAAAGTAGTCCAAATTTGTTCATCTGCTATTTTATTAATGTCCATTAGTACCCAAGTGAAATCTTTTCTTCTTGTATTTGCCGGATATGCCTCTTTAAAAAACTTTAAAAAAGTATTTTCTATTTTGGGTTCCTTTATAATTACATACTTTCCAAGCTGAGCCTTTAGCTCATTTTGTAAAAACATAATAGTATTAGGTTTAATTTGATCTGCCATTTTATCAATACTATCATAAATTAAATTATAAGTTTTTTGAATTATCTCAGGATCAATATTTTCTTTTTTAAGAATTTTGGTAATATCTATGTATTCTAATATGTTTTTCTTACAATTTAATTCTTTGTTATATAATTTTTCCCACAGTTCCTCTGCACTTAAATTTTCTAAGCTTATGTTTTCTTCCATATTTTCGCCATCCTTTTTTTAATATATATCTATTATAACCTAATTCTACACTAAGGCATATTGCAACAAATAAAAATGACTGCGTAACCTTAATATTTTATTTTTTTCTAATGTCCTTATACTATAATATTTTATGCCTTCTAGAATCTAATTCCCTATTTTTGAGTAACTTCTGCTATTTTCATATACTCAATATATTTTTCTCCCCAAACTGAAATACTATCTAATACAATTTGAAATTCTTTACCGATGTCTGTTAGCGAATATTCTACTTTAGGAGGCACTTGTGGAAAAACATAACGTTTTACTAGACCATGTCCTTCTAAACTACGAAGTTGCTTTGTTAGTGTTGATTGAGTTAAATCTGGTAACAATCTTTGCAGTTCTCCAAAACGAAGAGTTCCCAAACTTAAATTATGTAAAATCATCACTGCCCATTTTCCTGAAATAACTTTTTGTGCCGTTGCAAACGGACATTTTCCAAATAAATCATATTTATCTTCCATAACATCACCTAAAGGAGAATGGATTCGTTTAAGTGGAACTGCCGTTATGGATTCTCGTCATGAGACTAAAGAGGCTATGCTTAATGCGATTCCAAATCTAAAGAATATGTATACTTCTGATGATGATGTCTTTGAGGTATTTTATCTTACTGATGCTATTGCCGTATTTAATTCTTTTGGCAGTGCTGAGCCTAAAACAATTCAACTATAATATTACTTTCTAACGTGAATAAAGAAAACTACACTTAAGTTTGTTAAAGTGTAGTTTTTCTTTATTTTAATTTACCTTACAAAATATAGCCCATATTTAATTTACTGCTTTTAATAATATTTCTATTCTTCCTTATGAGCATAATGAACATGTAATAATTCTTTTTCTCGATCTTTCAATAATCCATTATATAAAGACATAATCATAGGATTTTCTTGACTTCGTTTAAGTTGTGTAATCTTATCAGCTTTATATAAACCTTTTGCTCTTTCTTTATTCGCTTCTCTTAAACCAAACGGTTGTCCTGCTCCAGATACACAGCCACCAGGACAAGCCATAACCTCTACAAAATCAAAATGTTCCTCACCACTTTTAATTTTCTCAATCAATATTTCTGCATGACCAAGTCCACTGACAACTCCGATGCGAAGGGTTATATCCCCCACTGGTAATTCAAATGCTTTTACACCTTCCATACCACGAACACCAATGAACTCTATCTCCTTTAAAGCCTTTGCCGTTTTATTTTCAACAACCCCACGAATGACAGCCTCTGTTACGCCACCTGTAACGCCAAATATTACACCTGCACCTGAATGTAGAGAGAATGGCATATCTGAAGATTCTGCTTCCAATTCATCAAACTTAATACCAATTTCCTTAATCATGGCGCACAATTCTGTTGTAGTAATTACATAATCAATATCACTTATACCATCTCTAACAAATTCCTCTCTAGCTGCTTCTGCTTTCTTAGCCGTACATGGCATAACAGCAACAGATATTAGTTCTCTATCATCTGAAACATCCTTATCCTTGAAATGTTCCTTAATGACAGCTCCAAACATTTGCATTGGAGATTTACAAGTTGAAATGTTTGGCATCAATTCTGGATGTTTTGTTTCTGCATATCGAATCCACCCTGGACAACATGAAGTAAACAAAGGAAGATTGTTATCTCCTGCTTCTAATTTTTCTAAAAATTCCTTAGTTTCTTCAATAATTGTTAAATCAGCAGTTAAAGAAGTATCATAAATATCATCGAATCCTAACCTTCTCATAGCTGCAGCAATTTTGCCCATTACATTTTCACCTGGTTTCATACCAAATTCTTCACCCAAGGCTACACGTACTGCTGGTGCAACTTGTGCTACAACTCTTTGTTTTGGATTATACAAAGCTTTCCAAATATTCTTGAGATCACTTTTTATAATTATTGCACCTGTAGGACATACAGTCGCACATTGTCCGCAGTTTACACAGTCTGTTTCTCCCAAAGATTTCCCAAATGCAGGACTTACAATCATATTAGCCCCTCTGTATGCAAAATCGATTGCACCTACATTTTGTACTTCATTACACATTCTTACGCAATCACCACATAGAATGCATTTACTAGGATCACGAACAATTGACTTAGATGACGTATCTATGCTTACTTTGCTACTTGTGTTTTTAAATCGTATATCTTTCAATCCGAATCTCAATGCTAACTTTTGAAGTGTACATTTACCATTCTTCTCACATATTGTACAATCTCTGCAATGTGCTGCCAACAACAATTCTAAAATCATCTTACGATGTTGATGAAGTTTTGGTGTATTTGTCTTAATTGACATCTTATCTCTAGGTGGTGTAGAGCAAGAAGCTATAATACCTCCTCTTTCATCCTCTACAACACACATTCTACAAGCGCCATAAATGGATAAATCTGAATAATAACAAAAGGTAGGTAAGTCTATACCTGCTTTTCTTACTAAATCCAAAATATTTTTTTCATTATCAAATTCTACCCTGTTGTCATCAATTATCATATATTTTGACATGGTTTTATATCACCCTTTCAGTATTTCATAATATTTTTTCTTAATTAGGTACATGAGAGAAAATAGCAAGTCCAAAATGCCATGCATATTTTTCATCAGGCAAGGAGGTGGATTGTGCTCATAGCGAACCTATTAGTACAATCTGCCGACGAAGGATGATGGAAAATAGGCTAGCAGATGGACTTGTTATTTTTTTGATTGTGCCTTAAATAAGTTCAATTGCCTTAAATGCGCAGCCATCCATACAAGCACCACATTTAATACATTTTGCTTTATCAATTGTATAAGGTTTCTTTATTTCTCCTGAAATAGCTTGTACCGGGCACATTCTCGCGCATTTTGAACAACCTTTACACTTATCCTTGTCGATTTCATAAGACATTAAAGCTTTACATGTGCCTGCTGGACACTTTTTATCTACAACATGGGCGATATATTCATTTCTAAAATATTTTAAAGTACTTATAACTGGAAACGCAGCAGTTTTTCCAAGTCCACAAAGAGCAGTAGCAGAAATTGTTTCAGACAACTCTTCTAACATATCTATATGTTCTAATGTACCTCTGCCTTCTACTATGTCATTGAGTAATTCTAGCATTCTCTTTGTACCTTCTCTACATGGTATGCATTTACCACAAGATTCATTTTGAGTAAAATTCATAAAGAAACGTGCCATTTCCACCATGCAGTTTTTGTCATTCATAACAACTAAACCACCACTACCAATCATAGCACCAACCTTCTTTAAAGAATCAAAATCCATAGTCAAATCTAGATGACCTTCATGAAGACAAAGACATCCTCCAGACGGTCCACCGATTTGAACGGCTTTGAAGTTTCCATCTTTAATTCCGCCACCAATATCAAAAATTACTTTTCTTAATGTTGTTCCCATAGGTACTTCTATAAGTCCTGTATTATTTACATTACCAGTAAGTGCAAATGCTTTGGTTCCATAGTTTTTTTCTGTTCCCATAGTCTTATACCACTGTGCACCTTTATTGATAATTGGTGGAACATTACAAAATGTTTCAACATTATTTAATACTGTTGGTTTACCGAACAAACCTTTTTCTACAGTTCTTGGTGGCTTAACCCTAGGCATACCGCGATTTCCCTCTATAGATGCTGTTAATGCACTACCTTCACCACATACAAAAGCTCCCGCTCCTTGACTTATATGAAGATCAAAATCAAAACCTGAATTTAATATATTTTTTCCCAAAAGTCCCTTCTCCATAGCTTGTTCTATAGCTATTTTTAACCTTTCAACTGCTAGGGGATATTCAGCACGAACATAGATATATCCATGGTGTGCCTTAGTCGCAATACCTGCAATAATCATACCTTCAATTACTCTATGTGGATCTCCTTCCATCATACTTCTATCCATAAATGCACCCGGATCACCCTCATCACCGTTACATATTATATATTTTTCGGTTTCTGCTTGTTTTAATACTTGTGCCCATTTTGTTCCAGTGTGGAATCCTCCGCCACCTCTTCCTCTTAAATATGCTTCTGATATTTCATTTACAATATCTTCTGATGTCATATCAAAAAGTGCCTTAGCAACAGCATTATAACCATTTTCCGCCAAGTATTCTTCAATAGATTCTGCATTAATTTGCCCACAATGTTGTAACGCTACACGTGTCTGTTTTTCGTAAAATGGAATTTCTTCCTGTTTACTATAGCTTTGATTTTCATCTTTATAAATCAAACGCTCTACCACTTCATCTCCAATAATACTTTTTTCAACAATTTCTTCACAATCTGTAACCTTAACTTTTATATATAACCAACCAATAGGATCAATTCTTAGTAAAGGACCCATCTCGCAAAAACCATGACATCCGCTCTTCTTCAAACCAATCGTTTGATCATGAGGTTCTTCTTGTAGTACCACTGTAAGTTTAAGTCCTCTTTCTTTAATTATTTCTTGGAGTCTTTTATAAATATCTAAAGAGCCACCTGCTACACAGCCAGTTCCTGCACATACTAATATTTGCTTATATTGGCTACTTAGAGATGCTTTGTTTAGTGCTTTCACTGCATTAAGTTCGTCTCTTGTGTTAATTCTCATTAGCTATCTCCTCCTTTAACTGATTAATTAAATCGTTTGCTTTTGCTGGTGTCATTGCTGGATGTACTTTATCATTTACGGTACAAACTGGAGCTAGCCCACATGCACCTAAACAAGATACTGTTTCTACTGTAAAAATCATATCATCAGTTGTAACTTTAGTTTCAGAAAGCCCTAGTTTATTTCTAAATTCATTCAAAATGGGGATAGACTTTCTTACATGACAAGCAGTTCCATCACAAATCTTTATTACATATTTTCCTTTTGGTTCTAAAGAAAAGTTTTCATAAAAAGTAGCTATACCATATACTTTAGCTTCACTAATACCAAGTTTATCAGCAATATAAGCTAGTACATTTTGTGGCAAATACCTATATTCTTTTTGAACCTCCTGCATAATAGTAATAATTAATGTCTTGTTGTAATCATATGAAACTAAAATATTATCTAATTTTTTTATTTCATCTTGACTTAGCATGATTATTCACCTTCCTATATTACATAATTGTTTTTCTTGCCCACAATATATCAAGGCTCTCCAGAGCCAAGATTTCTAAATTATCCTAATTTTAATTTATCTTTTAACCATATAATGATAATAGAAACTACATTATATCAATCGCTCTATCTATTTTTCAGTTTTTTTAGAAAATTCCAACAATTATTCTATATTATTTATTCTATAAAAAATCAATTCTTCCTTTAATTTTTAAAAATTAATATCTATTACATGTTTCTCACTTTTAGAATAAATTTTTTTAAATAGCATTTATAAAAATATCACATATGATGTCAATTATATTTACTTATATTTCTTAAAATTTATGAACTGTAACATTACTAATCTGTATTATTAATTCATCATTTATTGTCAAAGGGGTGCCTAAATGGCATTAACTGTGCATTGTTAATTAGAATATAGAACCACAATATATATAAATTCAAACATTAGTGGCTCTTTATACATTTTAATAACTTTATTACAATGTATAATATATTGTAATAACTTTTTACTATATAAGGCACAATCAAAAAAATATTAATGGCAACTTTTGACTTGTTATTTATTTTCATGTTCCTAAAATTGTTTTAATAATAAAGAATTGTGCATAATACTTATATTAGTGTAGAATTATTGAGATAACACTCAAATCTTAATTGAAATAATAATTGTGAGGCGTAAAAAATGGAGAAATTACTTAGACCTGTATATGCAGAAATAGATTTAGATGCAATAGCTTATAATATGAAAAATATAAAAAGTTTAGTTAAAGATAAAGATGTAATTGCAGTGGTTAAAGCTGATTGCTATGGCCACGGATCATTAGATGTAGTTCCAACATTGCTTGAAAATGGCGCTTCAAGACTTGCTGTAGCAGTCTTAACTGAAGGAATTGAACTTAGAAATAATTCTATTGAAGCTCCATTAATGATACTTGGCTATACGCCATTATATTTAGGTGAAGAATTAATAAAATATGATTTAGAACAAACTGTTTATGACTTAGAATATGCAAAAGAATTATCACATATAGCTTTAAGTATTAATAGAAAAGCTAAAATTCATATTGCAATAGATACTGGGATGGGGAGAATAGGCTTTCTTCCAAATGAAAAATCTATTCAACATGTTTCTGAAATATGTTCTTTAGAAGGATTAGATGTACTGGGTATTTTCACTCATTTCTCAACGTCAGATGAAGAGGATAAGAAATATACTACTGAGCAATTAAAAAAGTTTACAGATTTCACTGCAAAGCTCTCATCTCTAGGAATAGAAATACCTTTAAAACATGTATCAAACAGTGGTGCAATTATGGACATGCCGGAAACTTATTTAGATGCTGTGCGAGCTGGAATTATACTTTATGGTTATTATCCATCAGATGAAGTTAATAAAAATAATCTATCTCTAAAACCAGCACTAACATTAAAAGCAAGTATAACTCGTGTTCAAGAAATGGATGAAGATATGTATATAAGTTATGGCAGAACTTTCAAGACTGAAAGAAAAAGCTTAATTGCAACCCTTCCTATAGGTTATGCAGACGGTTATTCTAGATTATTAGCTAAAGATGCTAAAGTAATTATAAATGGAAAGTTTGCTCCTGTTGTTGGAAGAATCTGCATGGATCAATGCATGATAGATGTAACAGACATTGGTGATGTAAAAGTTGGAGATGAAGTTATCCTTCTTGGAGAACAAGGAAATTTAAAATTCAATGCAGATGATATTGCGCAAATTGTAGGAACAATTAATTATGAAATACTTTGCATGCTTAAATATAGAATTCCTAGAGTGTATATTAAAAATGGTGAAGTTTTTAATGTACGAAATTATCTTTAGAAATATAGATATTATAGTGAGAACTAAAAAAAATGATGAGCTAATATTGAATTTAATATTAGCTCATCATTTTTATGATATTTAGTTATTTTTGTTTTTTTCCTTATTGTTATTCTTATTTTGTTGGCCTGAATCACTATTATTTTGTGAATTTGAATTGTTACCATTGTTTTGTTTTTCTGATTTAGCTATATTGCTTTTTTCTTTATCATTTATAGCAGTATTATCTTCTACTTTACTGTTTGAGTTGCTCTTTTCTTCTTTCACAGCATTTCCATTAGTAGTAGAAGCATTGTTAGCTTTTTCTTCAGTAATTTCATCTTCATTATTAGTTTCTGTATTTACATCACTTTCTGTATCTACATCACTTTCTGTATCTACATCACTTTCTGCATTTACATCAGTAGTTGTATTGCTGTCAGTAGTAGTTGTTGTTTCTTCACTCTTGTCCACTTTTCTTAATTCTTTAGCTTTCTTTTGAATTTCTTTTACAGAACTATCTTTATAATCTTCTACAGCTATTGTTGGATCTAAAGCCTGAAGCTTTTGAATAAGATTTAGCTTTCCAGGAGTTATTCCAAGCTCTCTTGCTTCATCTCTTCTTGCAAGAGCAACATTTTCTGTTTCTACTGTTGCTTCTATATCATTATCATTTAATGCTTCATCTGCAACTTCATTTAAAGATTCATCTAATTCTGCTGCCACATCTTCTTTATCTGTAGTTGTAGTAATTTCAATTGTAGATGTTCCATCTTCACTTATGTATCCTTCAGAAACTGCATTTGAAATTAACGTGTTAACCGCATCACCAATATCAGTATTTATTAAATCAGTGCCATCTAATACTTTTTCTCCATCTTCATTGTAGGCTTCAATAGAAACTACTTCATCAAAAGCATTCACACCTAATTCAACGCTTGGATTAATATCTACACTAACATATGCAACTGGAGTAGTTTCAGCATGTGCATACACACCTCCCCCTACACTTAAAACTGCACCTGCTAATAATACTGACGCTATTTTTCTTTTCATAATAATTCCTCCTATAATGTCATTTATTTTATCTGATTGTTCTTAAACTATGGCTTTAAAAAAAGTTTCAACCTTTTGCAAAAGTGAATTTTGTTTTTATATAATATAGTTCGTGACTTTGTTTTTAAATCTGACAATAAAAAATAAATTTTATATTTTTTTGAATTTAATTAAAGGCTTCAATATAGTTTTTATCATGAAATTTAAAGATAAACAAATAGCACCCAATCTTATATTGATTGAATGCTATTAAAATTTTTTATAATCTTTAAACTTTATGTTTTCTATTAAGACATTCTTACAAAAACAACTTTTAAATAATCTCCTTCTGGGAATTTATCAGTAACTGCAAAATCTTCAGGAAGAGTATGTTCTTCTAAAATTTCATAGTTCTTATCACATTCTTTAAATGCTTCATCTATAAACTTTTTAAATTTAATCATATTAAAAGTAGCACAATTTGTAGAAGCCACAATTATTCCTTGATCTTCAGTTATATATATTGCTGACTTAACCAAATCCTTATAATCTTTTGCTGCACTAAATCTATTATCTTTAGATGTTGCAAAACTTGGCGGATCAAGAATAACCACATCAAATTTTAATTCTTCTTTCTTCGCACGTTTGAAATAAAGGAAGATATCTTCGACGATTATGTCATGCTTTGTTGCATTAATATTATTTATAGTAAAGTTTTCAGTTGTTTTTTCTAAACTTCTGCTTGCTAAGTCAACACTTGTAGTAATGGCACCACCTTTTGCAGCTGCCATAGAAAATGCTCCTGTATAAGAGAAAGTATTTAGCACTCTCTTATTATTAGAATACTTATCTTTAATAGATTTTCTTACTTCTTTTTGATCTAAAAATACTCCAACCATTGCACCATCATTTAAATAAATTGCAAAATTAACGTTGTTTTCTTTAACTATAAGAGGGGCTGGTGCTTTCTTCCCACATACATAACTGTCTTCATCTAAAACCATACCATTTTCATCAAATCTCTTTTTTTCATATATACCATAAAAAGATACCAATGATTTTATAGCTTTAAGTATGCTATCTTTGAATTCATACATACCTTTGCTATACCAAGTTATAAGATAATATTCATCAAAATAGTCTATAGTAAGACCACCTATTCCATCACCTTCACCATTAAATACTCTAAATGCATTAGTATCTCTTGATTTATAAAATTTCATTCTTTTAGAAAATGCATTTCTAAGCTTATCATAAAAAAACTTATCATCTGGATTACTATTTTTACTGTTACTTAAAATCCAACCGCAACCTTTATTTTGCTTTCCATAATATCCTTTTCCTAAAAAAGCCTTTTTCTCATCTATAAGGGTTATAATTTGCCCTTCTTCTTTTAAAGCTTTTGTATTCTCCAAAGCTTCTTCTAGAATTAATGGATATCCTTTTTTATATTTATTAACAAATTCTTTTTTTACTGTAATTATTGTTTCTTTCATATATGTACCTTTCTAATTTAAAATTCTTATATTATTTTATATTTAAAGTAATTATATCATACATATATTCTTCTTATTCAAGCTTAAATTATATTTTTTATAAATATTACTGAAATAGCTAATATAATTTGATAAAAATACTTGCATACTAAACATATATAGCTTATTGTATTTTTATTTTCTGGCTTTAAACATACAGGTCTTTGTAGTTATTGATATATTCCCATTTTTTTTGATATAGCCTTCTAAATACTTTGTAAACTCTTTTTTCTTTTCTCCAACAAGTATTGAACTACCTTGGATTGTTGAAGCTTTATAAGAAACTACTGGCTTTGCATCGTTTACTATGATTTTTCCTTCTAATATTTCTACATCAACTTTATTAAAATATTTTTTAAGAATTACATCTCCATTTTCTAATTCAAACCTACATGAATAACCATTATTGTCAATTCCAAGACTAGAATCAAATTTTTCCGCAAGTTTATTTAATTCTGTCATAGTTTCACATGAATTAGCACTTACATAAAGTATTCCACCAGGAATTAAAACTCTCTTTATTTCACATAAAGCTTTTTCTATATCTGGCGCAAAATAAATCATATGCTCTGCAATTACAATATCAAAACTTTCATCTTCATATGGAATATTCTCAATATTTATCTCTTCATATTTAAAGTCATAATCTATGTCTTTTAATTTGTCCTTCGCAATCTTAAGCATGCTTTTTGAAAAATCTGATAAAGTAATATCTAAATTTTTATCTATACGTTCTTTATTCTTAAACCAAAGTTTTCCTGTTCCACATCCAAGTTCTAATATTTTTGCGTTCTTAGGAAAATTCATTTGATCAAAACACCAGTTATCAAAATCTACCTTATTTATATTATAACTATGGAGATTACTCCTAATGTTAAGATTCTTATCACTTTTATATTGTTCCCTAACTATACTTTCCATATTAGTTATCTTTATAATATCAATTAAATTATTAGCATCTAAAAAACCGTTTTTCTTTGCTGTATTTTTAGCTTTATTAAAAACATCTATAACAGCATCAATATGCTTTTTCTTTTCTTCTAAAGCCTTCTTTTGAATATTTATCATACTTTCCAAGTTTTCTCCACTCTCATGTAGAATATGGCTTATTTCATTTAATGATAAACCAATAAATTTTAAAGTCGTAATCTGTTGAAGTTTCAAGAAGTCATCTTCACAATAAATTCTATATCCAGATTCTGTTTTTTCACAAGGTTTAAGTAATCCGATTTTATCATAATGAAGTAATGTTTTTATCGTTACTCCTGATATTTTAGCAAATTCACCTATCTTCAAAATTATCCCTCCCATTAAACCAATTTTAATCCCTTCCCCTAGGGCAGGGTCAACACTTATTTTCAAAAATTCTATTTAAATAATAAAATAAACTTTATGTAATTAAATATTTTTATTACATAAAGTTTATTTTCTCACCTTGTATATGTTACTATCTTTATTCTTAAATGAATCTTATTTAGTTAATTCTTATTTTTTATTATAGCTTGTTCATAAATTATTACACATATCTTTATAGCTTTATCTAACTCAACTTTTTCTAATTTCTCTATTAGTAAATCAGCAATTAAATTTTCATACCTTTCTACTTTAGGAAGTTTTTCAAAATTTATTACATCTTCACAAAGTTTTATAATAGATTTAGTTCTATATGTAGTATCATTTAAATTAAATCTTTTTATATGCTTTTTTATAAATTCTTTTTCATTATCGTCATATTTATAATCATTGCTAGGTATAAATTCTTGATTAAGTACATCATACTGAATTCTTAATTCAATATTAGTATTAGAGTTTTTAACGCCAAAAGGCTGCAATATTATTTCAGAACCAACTCTACTTATATATTGTTTTCTTAATGTATTGTATTCATCACAAATACTTATACATGATTTTTCACAGCTTACCATTTTATTAAATTTACTAATTGTTCTTTTACTCAATTTTCTATCTTTTTCACCAACTCGTTTAAAAGATAGATTACACTTAGAACACGTTATTGAAATATTACTAATACATTCTTTCAATAAATCAGAATTAGCCTTTTCAATTGAATGTTCTAAATGACCAGAATTTTTTTCATCAATTAAAATTCTACTATAACAATACATACAATAACCTTTTGAAGTCTCTATAAGTAATTTTTTCAAATTTATACTTCCACGTTTATCCTCATATGCATAATGAACTTTACTATCATACTTTGGATTAAAATTAGGAATATCTAATAAAAGTATATTTTCACTCATAAAATCACCAGCTTTTTATTTGCGTTAATAATAACTTTTGTGCATTAGATAATCTATTTTCATTAATTAACTTCAACTTATGTTCTTCTATATCTGTCCATGCATTGCTAATTTTAAGATTAAGTAAGTTTCTTAATGTAAATTCAATATCATCAGCTTTATCATCAACTTTTATATCATATATTTCTGCAAATATTTCACGTACATCCGTTACACTTCTATAGTCATTACCATCTAAGCATTGATAATTATTATTCTTCAATGCTATTATATTAAACTCCTCTGAACTTGCTATTATGTCTGGAGAGTGTGTTGTAACTATAAAATTCATCTGTTTAAAATTTTTCTTTAAAAATGGTAACATCTTTTCCTCATTCTTTGATGATAAAAATTCATTAACTTCATCAATTACTACAATAGGATTTTTCATATCTTTTTCTAAAGAATCTTCAAAATAACATATTTCTAAAAGAATTCTTATTATTGCTTGAAATCCGCTTGATAATTTTTCAAACTCATTTCCAATTTTTAAAGAAGGTTTTTTACCTATAATAAGATTATTCTTCATTTCAATATCAAAATCTATATTAAGTAATTCCTTAAACAACGATTTTACTCTTTTATCATAATTAAAATAAATTTGTTCTATAGCTCCATTACCATCCCCGAATACATCAAAACTATCCTCTAAATTGAAATTTTTTTCATCATCTACTCTTCGTTCAACAACTTTTTTATAACTTCCTAATTCTAATCCTTTTAAAGAACTTACTTTAGTAAAATCAAAACTTCTATTTACAGAATCTATAAAATAATATCCTTCTTTTTTGTACTCAAATAAAGATTTTAATACTTCTGATTTACCACTACTATTGTCTCCTATTATTATTGTATTTTTATATTTGAGTTTATTATTAAGAATCTTATTACTTATTTCCTTCAACATATTTTGATAATTCTCTATAGACATAGTTAAACCTCTCTTTTACATTTACTTTACTTGCTGAATAACTTAAAGCTCCATCTTTAAACTCGTCACTCTTTAGTATTAAATTACAAATATCATCCTGTATTTTATATTCGCCATCTATATAAGTACTTGCTAGATATAAACTCTCTATTAATAAGTTAGGTATTCTTCCACTAAATTCAATTCTATTTATAAATTTTTCTATATTATTTTTGTACTTTAAAATAGTTGCCTCATTAAATTTGATGGCTTTATCTGAAAAATCATTAAGCAATTTAGGATACGATCCAAAATAATTATTTATTTTTATTTTTTTATCTTCTAATTTAAAGAAATATTCTACTGCTGAAAATCTTAGTAAAAGTTCAACATCTCTACTATGCTTATGCTTAGGACCATAAATATTCCTCCACTTCATATTAGTATTATTTATAGTGTGTAACATCTCATAAAATTCACATTGGTATATACCATCTCTTAATTCTTGATTAGTAAGTTTAGTTCCACCACTATTTAAATTTTCAAATACTTTATATAATATTCTATTTTTATGTTCTTCATCATCTACTTTTATTTCCACTACTGAAATTGTAGTAAAATCTACTGTCCTTTTTATTTCAATAGGAAGCGTTTTATAACTTATATCAATTGCTTTCTCTTTTTCAGAATTATCTTCAATATATTTATATTCATAAGTAACATTTTTTAACTTCCATAGTTTTTCAATCAAACTCAAGAAATCTGTTCCATCTTCTGTTAGACTTTCATCACATGTTATCTCCTGTAATTCAATTGATGTATTTGAGCTATTCTTTATATACTTGCCCTTATAATATAAAAATAAACTTATCATTCTTTGTTGCCCATCAAGTATCTCCATTTGTTTTTTTTCATTTCTTGATACATATATAGGAGGAATTGGTAACCCTCTTATTAAAGATACTGCTAAATTTTCAACTTGCTCTTGTAACCAAATAAATTTTCTTTGATACTTTGGTATTACATACAGCCCTTGATCTAATCCTTCCATTAATGTTATAAATGCCAAATCACTTTTATATTGAGTTATACTATTATTAGTTATTGAACTGTAGTCAAGCTTTTCTGCTTCCTTCTTATCTTCTTCTTCTATTTTGTTAAAAATAACTTCTGCATCTATAGTACTTATTTCTTGCATCGCCGTTCACCACCTATATAAATTATAATATATATAACTTATATTTTATAGACTTTAATTATATTTATTAACATTAAAATCTGAATTCATACATTATAAAGTTATATAATAAAAGCAGCAGGTAAAAATTTTAACCTACTGCTTTTATTATAAATTGAACAAGCTACTATTATAATAATTCTTTAATTACTTTAACTGTTTCTTTAGCTATATATTCTGCATCTTCTAAAGACAATGTAGTATATACAGGTAATGTGATTTCATTTTCATATTGGGCATAAGCATTTGGATAATCTTTAATATCATATCCAAGATTCTTATAAAGTGTTAGCATTGGAAGAGGTTTATAATGAACATTTGTTGCTATTCCCATTTCAGCTAACTTTTGAATAGCTGCATTTCTCTTTTCTTCATTAAATCCTTTAATTCTATAAAGATATAAATGATATGATGTTTCAGTTCCATTATCATCTTTAGTAACTGGAATTATTGAGAAGTCTTCTTTAGATAATATATCTGTGTATGTCTTGAATATTTGTCTTCTCTTTTCAAGCATTCCTTCATATCTCTTAAGCTGAACTAATCCAATTGCAGCACTAATATCTGTCATATTGCACTTAAGTCCATCGTTTATAATATCATATTCCCAAGCTCCTGCTTTAAGTTTACTTAACGCATCCTTTGATTGACCATGCATAGCAGTAAATCTCATATATTGAAGTAAATTTTCATGTCCTCTAAAATTATTATCATTAAAAGTGACTGCTCCACCTTCTCCTGTAGTTAAATTCTTAACTGCATGGAATGAAAATGAATGGAAGTCACATTGAGAACCAACAGGCTCTCCTTTGTATTTAGCTCCAAAAGCATGGGCTGAATCACAAAGAATTATAATATCTTCCCTATTTTTATCCTTTAAAACTTTCTTTAATGCATCATAATCAAATGGTACACCTGCAATATCTACTGGCATAATTACTTTAGTCTTATCTGTAATCTTTTCTGCAACCTTATCTATATCCATTTCAAAAGTATCTTTCTTAACATCTACATATATAGGTTTAATTCCCCTATGTACTGCAACACTTGAAGTTGCTGTATAAGTGTATGGAGTAGATATAATCTCATCGCCCTCTTTTATATCAAATACCTTAAGTACTAACTCCATTGCAGCTGTAGCACTATTTAATGCTAATGCTTTATTAACTTTTAAGTACTCTTCTATTTCTTCTTCAAACTTTGTAAGTTGTGGTCCTGAAGTGATCCATCCTGACCTTAACACATTAGCTACTGCCTCTATTTCTTCTTCTGTTATATCAGGTGGTGAAAATGGTATCTTTTTCATATAATTCAATCCTCTCTTCATTAACGCATATTTAAAAACAACAATTTTTTTATGCCTAAATATATAATTTTTTACTTTAACTTAGCATCATCCAAATAATTAAATAAAACTATATTACATTTTAACTTCCTTTTAACTCATTATAAACTCATCCCTTAGGTCAGAGTCAAGATAAATTTTAGTATAACTAAAAATAATAATAATTTAAATAAACAAAACCACCTTTTCTAGTTTTAGTGTTGCATAAAGCAACAATTTTCAATGAATAATTATTGAGTATCAAGGACAACCTTCAATTATAAGAATGGAGGTTGTTTTTGATTATGGATAAACTTGCAAATAGAAGTGTGTTTAGAAAATTAATTAAACTTATTGATGGGAATATTGGAAGAAAATTAAGAAAAGCGAATAATGAATATAAATACTCAAAGTGTTATACAGGTCGGGATCATATTCTAACAATGTTGTTTTTACAAATCTCCGGCTGTGATGGCTTAAGAGATATTAATGCTAAATATAAAAATTCATCGAAGATAAGTAAGGATTTCAACATGCCAAGTTATTCCCAAATATCTAGATTAAATAAGAGTAAGTCATCAGATTTATTTAGAAATGTTTTCGAAGAATTATTGGTAAAAGCTGATAAAGAAATGAATTCTTCAGTTAAAATAAAAAACTTTAAAGATATTAAAATAATAGATTCATCAGTAGTTAGTATAGGTAAGGGCTTAGCCCCTGAACTCTATTATGAAGATGAAAAATCTGCTATTAGAATTAGTACTCTTTTATCATTTGGAACTAAGTTACCTGATAAAATTAGCATCCGCCCTGCTAAAGTAGGAGAACGTAGTTGTATTGACGGCTATGTTAATTCGGATAAAAATATATATTTATTTGATAAGGGATATTTTAAGTACTCTTGGTATGATGAGATGAGTCATGATAATTATAAATTTATCACAAGACAACAAAGCAACTCTGTTACGGAGGAGTATTTATCCATTTATACTGGAGTAGATAATCTATATGATTATATTGTTACAATGGGGTCTGATTATAGTAAAAATAAAACTAAATATAAATATAGAGAGATTCTATATTTTACTAAGGACTCCGACGAAGAATTCCGTTTAGTTACTAACATATTCGATATGCCAGCTGAAGACATAGTATCTCTCTATAAAAAGCGTTGGGATATTGAGTTATTCTTTAAATGGATAAAACAACATCTGACCATTAAAAAATGGGTCGGAAGAACCCTTAACGCAATAACCATACAAATATATAGTGCCCTTATTATCTATATTTTATTACTTTTAATAAAATATAGATTTAAAAGTAATTTAAGCACTTTTGATGTACTCCGAAAGTTTCAGACTAATATATTAGAAAGATATGCTCTAAGGAATATTTTGTTACTGTGACTAATTATTAAAGTTAAAATTTTCTTGAAAAACCAAGGGGTATCTTTACAATATTTTATATACATAATATCACTTAAAAACATCTATATTACAATTTATAAAACTCCAACCAAATAAAATGTTATTGATTGGAGTTTCAAATATTATACTATAAATATTTTGTCTTTATGCAACATCAAAACCTTTTCTAGTGAATTTTTCGCAAAACAAACTTCTACTAGAAATAGGTGGCTTATTATTTTTAGAATTACTTATTATACTTCAACAATTACTGGTAAAATCATAGGTTTTCTCTTCATTTTTGTATAAACAAAATTATCTACTTCTCTTCTTATACTATTTTTTATTTCTGCCCATTGAGTTATATTATTTTCTAAACACTTTTCTACAATATTAATAACTACACTTCTAACTTCATCAATTAATTCTTCAGAATTTCTAACATATACAAAACCTCTTGAAACTATATCTGGTCCTGATGTTATAATTTTATTTCTTCTATCTATAGCTATAACTACTGTTATAATTCCATTTTCAGCCAAGTTTTTTCTATCTCTGAGTACCATACTACCAACATCACCAACACCCATGCCATCTATAAGCACTCTTCCAAAAGGCACTTTTCCTGTTACTGTACCTTTGTTTCTAGATAATTCAAAAACATCTCCAGTTCTTAAAATAAATGTATTAGATTTATCTACTCCCATACTTTGTGCAATTTTAACATGGTTACTTAAATGCTTATACTCACCATGAATAGGTATAAAAAACTTAGGCTTTAATAAAGCTTGAATCAATCTAAGCTCTTGTTCGCAAGCATGCCCTGAAACATGTATATCTTCTATTGCTTTATAAATTACATTAGCACCCTTCTCTATTAAATCATTTATTACATTTGATACTGCTTTTTCATTACCTGGTATCGGAGTTGCTGAGATAATGACCGTATCTCCGTCTTCTATTTGTATCTGTCTGTGAGTTGATGCAGCTATCCTTGTAAGTGCTGCCATTGATTCGCCTTGACTTCCAGTAGTAACAATAGTTATCTTATCATGCGGATAATTTTTAATTTCATCTAAGCTTATTATCATATCTTCTGGAATAAATAAATATCCAAGATTTATAGCAACTTCTGATATTTTCTCCATACTTCGACCACTAAAAGCAATCTTTCTATTATTTTTAATGGAAGAATTGCTAATTTGCTGTAACCTATGAACATTTGATGCAAATGTAGATACTATAACCCTACCGGTTGCTTTACTAAAAAGATTGTCTAATGTTTCACCTACTGTTTTTTCTGACATTGTAAAACCTTTATGAAGGCAATTAGTGCTTTCTGCCATTAAAAGCAATACACCTCTCTTACCCAACTCCGCATATCTTTGTAAATCCATAACTTTTTCATCAACTGGTGTAAAATCAACTTTAAAGTCCCCAGTGTGAACAATAACTCCTACAGGTGTATGTAATGCAATTGAACAGCTATCTGGTATACTATGATTATTTCTAATAAATTCAATATTAATTTCATTTAATTTTATTAACTCACCTGGTTCAATAATATTCAATGAACAATCATTAAGAATATTATGTTCTTTTAATTTAATTTCAATTAACCCAAGTGTAAGTTTTGTGCCATATATAGGAGCATTAATTTGTTTTAATACATATGGTAATGCACCTATATGATCTTCATGTCCATGGGTAATAAAAAAGCCCTTTACCTTATCTTTATTTTTTATTAAATATGTTACATCTGGAATTACAAGATCAATTCCATAAAGATCTTCATCTGGAAATGCCAAACCACAATCTATAACTACTATTTCATCCTTATATTCAAAGGCAGTAATATTCTTTCCTATTTCCTCAAGCCCACCTAATGGAATTATTTTTATTGGAATTGCTGGTGGTTTGATTTTTCTCTTTGGTTTAATTTTTTCAATTTGAATTTCATTATTATCCAATTTATCACCCCTTAATATTTGTACCCTAAATGAATACCTAGTCTGATGTTTATATATAATTTAATTATTTGCAAATAACCTTAAATATATAAGTGTTAATTAAAAATTTATTTAAATATATAAGTATTAATTGAAAATTCATTTAAATATATAACTTCAGTTATAATAAATAGGAGTAGTACAAAGATTGATATCATATACTAAAATGGCTTTTATCATCAATCTTAAGAAAAAGAAAAAAGGCATTGCTGCCTTTTGCGATTGATAAACAATATATGGTAGTACCAGGGCATCCATCCCTTTTACTTCTTAATAGGAATCCAAATCTCACATTTATAATCGTTTGAATATAAATCACCTTAAGGATAAACCTCAAGTTCTGGTGCACAATCATATACTATTGAAAATACATCGATTTTAATTTATCAACTATTTCTCTTTCACAACTTGATATTTGCTTTATTCCATACCCAAGAAACAATGGTGAGCTATGAAATCTTGGCATAGATTTACATATAATCTTTCCATTTAAATGATAAAAGAATATATTAAAGCTATCACATTTTACGAAATAATTGTTTAAGAGATAATGAACTATCTTTCTAAGGTTATTGGAAAGTTCATCAAGTGCATATAAATCATCATTAATAATTATATTAAACTCAGTAAATCCACTAAAAGGTCTATGAGATAAATTCACTAAACAATTATCGCTTTTATGAACTTCTATTCCTTCAAAATACTCATCTTTTATTTTTAATTTATAATCAATATCATCAAGTCCTACAATTTGCATGTGAGAATGCTTTAAACTCCCCCCAGAATTAGGTCCATGATTTTTATAAAATAGAACTGACTTATACTCTCCACTTTCTTCTATCTTTAACCAATGTTTAACACCAAACCTTATTAAGTCTTCCATATAGTCTGAAGAATATTGTCCCATATCATTATCGCAACTATATGTTTCTATAAGAACCAATTGATAGGTATCTTTTATTGTTGGATACTTATTTTTAAGTAATACAAAGGGTCCCTCTTCATCAATAATATCTGTAAGCTTCTCTCTATTACAAAAGGGACATTCTTTCATATTTATTTTTTTAAATTCATTTGGTTTATCTTTATTAATATCATTTAAAAATACTAAATATTTTTCTTTTTCCATTTATATCACCAAAAACCTTCCATTAAAATCATTTTTTAATTAAAACATATGCACACTTTGAAGGAACAGTTATATTATTACCTGCTATAGCATAAATTTCATCTACTCCAGCTCTTTCCTTATTAACAAGAACACTCCAGCCACATTGTCTTAAGTCTATGAATGCTTCTTCATCATTTGGATTTAATATTACTACTATAGTATTACATAAATTCTTTCCACTGTTATCTTCTATTTTATATGCAACAACGTTTTGTTTGTAAAAACTTTCTCCATACTCTAAGAATGTCAAGTTTTTTTTAATTTCCTCACTTGAATTCATTCTAAAAGCTTTGTATTTTTTTCTTAATTTAATTAATCCTCTATAATAATTAACAATATCTTTATACTCGTAAACTCTGCTCCATTCTAAATTATTTACTCTATCCGGAGCATTATAGCTATCATGATTAAAACTTCCATCATCATTTTTTTTAGTTCTTAAAAATTCTTCTCCAGCTTGAAAAAATGGTATTCCTTGAGATGTTAAAACTATAGCTGCTGCTAATTTATTCATATTCTTACGCTTTTCTAGAGATGAATCTTCATTTGACATATATAACTTATCCCATAATGTATAATTATCATGTGCCGAAATATAATTTATGCATTGATACGGTTCATTTGCCCATGCCCAGCGTGAATATAATACTTTATCATAATTAATGCCTTCTTTTCCAATGGCTCCAACTATGCAAAACTTAATACTTTCTTCAAGACCTGTCCTACCATTCACATAGCCTCTTTCCTTTATATTAAATACATGCCCTTTAACAGAATCTCTAGTATCATCGCTAAACGCTGCAATTTGCATTTTATCAAATTTCACTATGTTTTCTTTTATTGCTGAATCTTCTCCCCGAAGGGGTGTCCATCCACCAGCCCATCCCTCACCATACACAAGTATAGACGTATCAATTTTATCTAATTCCATTCTAATTTGTTTTATAGTTTCAATGTCATGAAGTCCCATTAAGTCAAATCTAAATCCATCTATATGATATTCTTTAGCCCAATAAATTACTGAATCAACAATAAGCTTTCTTACCATATATCTTTCTGAAGCTAATTCATTACCACATCCTGAACCATTTGAAAAATTACCATTAAAGTCTTGTCGATAATAATATCCAGGTACTGCTAAATTTAGATTTGAATCATAAGTTTTATATGTATGGTTATAAACCATATCCATAACAACTCGTATACCTGATTTATGAAGGCTTTTAACCATTTCCTTAAATTCATTAATCCTTTTTTCTCCACTAAAGGGATTGGTTGAGTAAGATCCTTCAGGTGAAAAATAATTTTTAGGATCATATCCCCAATTATATTGTGGCATATCAGGTCTACTTTCGTCAACAGTCTCATAGTCAAAAGAAGGGAGTAAATGAACATGTGTTACTCCTAAATAATTTAAATAATCAATGCCAGTTTTAGTATATTGCCCTGGAATACTAGTTCCATGTTCACAAAATGCAACAAACTTTCCTCTTCTCTCTAATTCAACTCCTGAATTTTCATTTATTGAAAAATCTCTTACATGAACTTCATATATTATAGCTCCCGTAGCACTAATTAATTCTGGTCTTTCATCTTTGTTAAAATCTATAGGATCGGTTTCTATAAGATTAATTACCATCCCTCTATTTCCGTTAACACCAAGTGCTTTAGCATAAGGATCTGTTACTTCTCTTTCATTTCCACTATTAGTGACTAAATAATTATAAAATTCACCCTTCAGATCTTTCTTAACTTCTAAATTCCAAGTTCCTTGCAAGCCCCTATTCATATCTAATATTTCTTCCGGAGCATTTGTATAGTTCTCCCCATTTTTCCCAAATAAAGCTAATCTCACATTATTTGCATTAGGTGCCCACAACACAAATTTGGTACTATCTTTAGAATATTCAATTCCTAGCTTGCCAGTATAATTATTATAATCATTATCTAATAAATTCATTATATTATTACCCCTTTGTTAGTTATATTAAACCTTTTGCTATAGATAACGAATATGACATAAAGCCTTATAAATTCTTCCCCTTCTGTTATCTATACATTATACCATTATTATTCCATAATTTCCCTTTAGCTATTCAATGTCTGTCTATAAATTTAAACTTTTCAAATATAATTTTTTCTTATTATTAACTTATGCACCATTAATCTTATTACTACCTACTCATATTTAAAATTACCTTCTAAAACTTTACATATATAATCTATAATTATATAAGAGTTTTAAATACTTTAAAATGCATATTATAAATTTATATAAATAAAAAAAATAATATTTTCTTTATTTTTGTCACATACTAATTATTGAAATTATATATGTACGGAGGTATGAAAATGAATAAAAGAAAAATAAAATATATAATAACTTCTTTAGTTTTTGTTGGTTGCCTTTCAACCATTTCCAAAACAATAATGGCTGATACAAGTTATTATTCTAATAATGACTTAATGGCTTCAACTTTTTATGCTCATAATGATAATATGGAGAAAAGTGAAGATGATAAAAAAGATAAACATAAAGGTTTTAATGTATTTAGTGAAGAGAATATGCAATATCTTTCATCTGATCAAAAAAGAGACTTAGTGGAATTAAGAAAATGTAAAGATAAAAATCAAAAGTTTTCACCGGAACAAGATAAAACTCTACATTCACTCATAGATTGTATTATTAAAGCAAAACTTGGAAATGAAAAATATGAAGATTTCAAGTGTTTAATAGAAAAGAAAAAATCTAATGAAAAACTAACATCAGAGGAGTATAAAAAATTAAAACAATATAAAGGTATTATTGATGCCTCTAAACCATCTACTAAAGACATACTTAATCAATTTCTGAGATAATACATATATTACAATGAAAATACTTGTATTAATGCACAATGTACAATACATTGTGCATTAAAATTATTATTTCAAGTTATTTTCATAAAATAAGATTACCTTATCAAGAAAATCAAATGATATTTCATCCTTTTCAAAGTAAGCTTCATGCTTAGCTCCTTTTACACGAATTACCTTACAATTCTTAGCATATGATGCAAACTTATTCTGTCCTTTTGGAACAACATGAGTATCATATTCGGCTTGAAATAATAATATTGGTATTTTTACTTTTGAAGCATTTTCTTTTTTTACAAGTTTTCTAGTAGCTTTTGAGCTTTCAATATACCATAGAGCAGAGGATCCCCCACTATGATATGCATTATTATTTTTAATCTTCTCGTGCATATATTCGTATTTTTCTTTACAACTAGTAGTTCTGCTAGGGAAAATTTTTTCTCCTGTATATGGTTTTTGTCCTGGAAGATACATTATACCCTTTCCACATAGTTTCATCCCATTAGAAATAATACTTGCTAAAATCTTTGGTGTTTTCCCTGTATTTATTTCATGCATTGGTGAACTTAATACAGCAGCTTTAAAATAATTGGTATATTCCTCTAAAAAAACAGTTCCGATTCCGCCTCCCATAGAATGTGCAAATAATAATAAATTTTTATTATTACTATCAGGAATAACAATTTCATCTATAAATTTCTTAAAATCTTCAATATAATAATTAAATTTTTCAACATTAATTTGAGAATCATCTATTCCAATCCTTTGAGAACGTCCATGACCCCTGTGTTCAATAATAAAAACAGAATATCCTTCTTTCATAAAATAATAAATCAACTCATAATATTTTTCAGTAAATTCTCCCATTCCATGACAAATAACTATATTAGCTTTTGCATTTTTAACAATGAATTTTTCATAATAAAGCTTTAATTTTTTTGCTCCTATTATATAACCATTTTTTCGCTGTTTGTTTAAATAGGGTTCAACCTTATTTAGCATTTCCTTTTTATAATTGTCTTGAGAAATATATTTTTTTATCTCTTGTATATTAGAATTCAGCTCCGAAAATACTTTTGGAACCATACTATCTTTATTCATAAATATCTCCTCTTTCTACTTCAACTATTAATATCCATAATATATTATAGATATTAATTATTTTCTTTAAATTAATTATAATTTTAAATTATATAATTCAAAATAAATTCTCTACTTTTGTAAACAAATATAAAAAATTTATTTATAATAAAACTGTTTAAAAATTAGTTTCTTGAAAATAAAAAAATTATCTTAAAATCTATTAATTCTAAGATAACTCCCCCTATTTTTTTTAATTTAGCATTAATTTTTATATGTATGTATACTTATTTTTTCTTAAATGCATGTTATTACTGTTTTTTTACATTTAAGGTTTCTATTTTCATAATATCTTCGTAATTATCATTCATGTTTTTAATTTTTGGATACTTACAAATCCATTATTCTCATCCGAAATTTTTTGATCCTTTTTTATGATTTATAAACTTTACAATAACATTTCTTTAATATATAAATCTTTTTCTTTTTCCAAATCAATAAATTCTCCATCTTTTAATATTAGTGGTTTTTCCAAATTATTCAAATTCATTTGTATTATCTTACACTTCTCATTTGTATTTAGTAAAACCTCTTCTCCTGTATAATAACTTACTATATGCTCTAAAAATATTTTTACATACTCATAATCTAATTTTCCTAAGCTTTCATTTTTGACTATTTGTAACGCTTCGAACGGTAATTTTTTCCTTCTATATCCTCGTTCTGAATTAATTGCATCAAATACATCTGCTATAGCAATTATTTTAGCAAATGGATGTATTGATTCTCCTTTTAATCCTAATGGGTATCCCGATCCATCTAATCTTTCGTGATGCATTAGTACTCCATAACTAACAGCTTTATCTAAAAATGCAATTTCTTTAACAATTTTATATCCTAATGTAGGGTGTTTTTTTATTAAACTAAATTCATTTTGAGTTAAAAGTGACTTTTTTTCAAGTAATTCGTTATGTTCTATTTTTGTTTTCCCAAAATCATGAAGAATTGCTGAATATACAAGCAAATTCAACTTTGACTTTTCAAGTCCAATCCAACTTCCTAAAAGAGAACTTAATGCTGCAACATTTACTCCATGTCTATATATAACATCTGAACCGCTACCATATAAAACTATATTTTTTATAACTATATTCTTTAGAACAAGTTCATTTTGAATTTTTTGTGCAAACTCTCTAATTTCATTGATAGCTATACCATTTTCATTTACTAGTTGTTTAAAGGTTTTCTCCAAGTTTAATGACAGTTCCTTAAATTCTTCTTCAACTTTATTAAGCTGCTCTTTTTTCTTAAATTCTATACTGACTTGTTTTTCTTCTATGTTTCTATCATATACTTCTATAGTTCCTATAAAAAATAACATTTGCATCTTTTTTATTATTTGCTTACTTATTAAAATATCTTTTTTTAATAGTATTGTACCATTTTGTTCTACGTTATTAGCTACTTTCATGCCCTCTTCTAATTGATTTAAATTTACTACTTTAGTTTTTTCTCCCATAAAATTTTCACCTACCATACCCATAATTTTTATTCTTTTAAAAATATAATAATATTTTCAAACAAATTTTAACTTTCAAAAATATTATCATATAGTAATTAAAATAAATTTATCATTTTGATTTTTAAAATCAGTACTTATATAAAAATATACTTATTATCTACATTATTCTATATTTATTTATTTTTGTCAAAATAAGTTTTTATTCTTTTAATTCTAATACAATAATTCTGTCACTTTTAATGAATATCATTTTTTAATTCTCAAATTCATATGTTTTTCAAAAGCTATTAAAGATATTTTCTATATAAAAATTATATTGTACCCTATATATTTAAATCTTTATTTAAAACTTAATATTTTCAACATTAACATAATCATAATATTAAAATAAGGGATTAAATTTTTTAATCCCTTATTTCTAGCCCTAATAAATAACCCATATTTAATTATATTCTTATTGTATAGATGATGCTTTCGTATTTCCTGCTTTAGCTTTCCCTTGTATCTCTGTTGGAACTTCCTTAAAATCATTTTTTTTATAATTTGTTTTATGATTACTTTCTGTACCATGTGGATCACTTGGATCTGGTCTTCTCATTCCTGCTTTTGCCATAAATACATCATTCCTTTCTAATGTATATTCAGAAAATAATAAGTTAAAATTATAATCTATTTTCTTTCATATACCTAAAATAATCTCAAGCTTAGTATTCTAAAAAAAGTTATGTATTATACATAACTTTTTTTAGAAACTTTTAGCACATTTAACCTGTACATATGCCTATCTTAATTATTTTCTATCCATTTATTCCATACTTCTAATTTATATCCAACTGTTGCTTCCTTTCCATTTCTTACTATGGGAGTATTCATAACCTTTTGATTTTTTAATAATAGTTCAGCTTTTATCTCAGCACTTCTAATGTTATTAAAATTTAATTTTGTGTAATCCTTACATTTATTATTTATTAAATCATTAATACTTACTGAGCGTAGTATACTATTAAGTTCACCTTTACTCATTGGCTTCTCATTTAAATCAATAAACTGAAACTCTACCTTTCTTTCCTTAAAAAAACGTTCTGCCTTTTTAGTATCAAAACATTTTTTGGTTCCAAATATTTGTATATTCATAAATCAATTACTCCTCCTTTTGAATTTCAAAACTTTTTTATCAAAAAAGAGCCAAGGAACTTAGTCCTCAGCTTTTTTTATCAGTTTTTGCCCTTTATAAAGTAACTATTGTATCAAGTGCAACTTCCATCATATTAGTGAATGTTGTTTGTCTTTCTTCTGCACTTGTAACTTCTCCTGTTACAAAGTGATCACTTACTGTAAGTAATGCTAAAGCATTAACTCCAAATTTAGCTGCAATTGTATATAATGCAGCTGCTTCCATTTCTACTCCGAGGCATCCAAATTTAGCCCATTTCTTCCAATCCTCATTATCATCACCGTAAAATACGTCTGAGCTATATATGCTTCCTACTTTTGGATCAAAACCTTTTTGAACTGCTATATCATATGCAGGCTTTAATAATTCAAAACTTGCTGTTGGTGCAAATGTTCTTCCTTGAAATCTTACTAGGTTAAGATTTGAGTCTGTTGAAGCTGACATTGCTATTATAAGATCTCTAACTTTAACTTTTTCGCTATATCCACCACAAGTTCCAACTCTTATAAGATTTTTAACTCCATAGCTTTGAATTAGTTCATTAGTATATATTGATATTGATGGTATTCCCATTCCTGTTCCTTGAACTGAAATTTTCTTACCTTTATATGTTCCTGTAAATCCATACATTCCTCTAACTTCATTGTAGCAAACCGCATCTTCTAAAAAAGTTTCTGCAATGAATTTAGCTCTTAAAGGATCTCCTGGTAATAATACGCTTTCTGCAATAGCACCTTCTGGTGCATTAATATGAATACTCATTTTGTTACCTCCAAATTTAACTCAATTTATATTTTATTTTCCTAAATCTGATTTTGTAAATGCTCCTGGTAGAACATCTTTCATGTCTTTTACTATATAATCATCTTCACTTTTAGCTATTATAACTTTCACATCTTCGTCACCGAATTCTGCAATTACTTGACGACAAATTCCACAAGGAAAGGTATATTCTTCAAGACTTCCAACTACAGCTATAGCTTTTATTTTTGTTTCGCCTTCTGATATTCCTTTAAATATTCCAGTTCTTTCAGCACAATTTGTAGCTCCAAAAGATGCATTTTCTATATTACATCCACCATATATTTTTCCGCTTTCAAAAAGTACTCCTGTACCTACTTTAAAATCAGAATATGGTACATATGCTCTATTTCTATAGTCTAAAGCTACTTTTATAAGTTCTTTATAATCCATAAATTTCTCCTCTCCCATTAAGTTCCTCTATATTCTAATATGGTAATATTCTTCAGAATATATATGGTTATACCAATCATACATCTTTAAATCAATATTATAATTATAATATTGCCTTTAAGAAGCTTTCTCCATTTTGTATCTTCTCTACATCTAATATTTCTGCTATTGTTTGCCCCATATCTGCAAATGAATTTCTAGTTCCTAAATCAACATTTTGCTTTATTTTTTTTCCATATGCTAGAAATGGTACATGTTCTCTACTATGATCTGTTCCAGGCATTGTAGGATCGCAGCCATGATCTGCTGTTATAAATAAAACATCGGTGTCTTTCATTTCATCTATAATTTCTTTAAGTCTTACATCAAATTCTTCCAATCCCTTTGCATAAGCTTTAAAATCATTACGATGTCCCCACTTCATATCAAAGTCAACCAGATTAGTGAATATTAATCCTTTATTGTCTTCTTTCATGTACTCTAAAGTTTTGTTTACTCCATCCATATTATCTTTAGTATGAACTGCTTCTGTAATTCCTTGCCCACAGAAAATATCTTCTATCTTTCCGACTCCAATTACATCTAATCCCTTATTCTTTATTTTATTTAAAACAGTATCATATGGTGGTATTAATGAGAAATCTCTTCTATTTGGTGTTCTAGTGAAATTTCCTGGTTCTCCAACAAAAGGTCTTGCTATTACTCTTGCAACAGCATGTTCTCCATCTAGCATTTCTCTTGCTATTTGGCACATTTTATATAGTTCATCTAAAGGAATTATTTCTTCATGAGCTGCTATTTGAAATACACTATCTGCTGAAGTATAAACAATAACGCTACCATCTTTCATTTGTTCTTCCCCAAGCTCATCTAAAATAGCTGTACCCGAAGCTGGTTTATTACCTATAACTTTTCTCCCAGTTAATTTTTCAAACTCTTCTATAACGCTACTTGGAAATCCATTTGGATAAGTTGGAAATGCTACTTTAGAAACAACTCCACCCATTTCCCAATGACCAGTTGTTGTATCCTTACCATTAGATGCTTCTCTAAATCTAGCATAACATCCAATTGGTGCTTCACATTTATCTACACCTTTTATACTTTCAATATTTCCAAGCCCTAGTTTAACCATGTTAGGCAAATTTAATCCGCCTACTGCCTTAGAAATATTTCCTATTGTATTTGCACCAACATCTCCAAATTTTTCAGCGTCTGGCATTTCACCCATTCCAACACTATCTAAAACTATCCATATAATTCTATCTATCATTTGCAATTCCTCCATTTATTCAGTTAACAATTAGCAATGCACAATTAACAATTTAGGATGAAACGCAAAGCGTTTCTTAAAATGTATTTTTCAAATTCCAGAGGAATTTGTACCTTCATTGTTCACTGTTAACTGTTAATTGTTAATTAGTCAATTATCCCATAAATTAATGGAACCGCTTCCCTATTTTCCCTCGTTATGTGATAACTTTTAATTATATCCTTAGTTGCCTTTTCTATTTTGCCTTCATTATTTGCATGTATATAAGCTAAAGTTTCATCTTTAGATACTTTATCTCCTCTTTTTTTGTTTAAAACTATTCCAACAGCTAAATCTATCTTATCTTCTTTGGTAGCTCTACCTGCTCCAAGTTCCATTGCTATAAGACCTATATGTTGTGAATCTATTTTTGAAACATAACCCTCTACTGCACTTTTAACTTCTACAATATAGTTGGCTTTTGGTAAAAGTTCCGTATTATCAACTTGATTTTGATTTCCACCTTGAGATGAAACGAATTCCTTTAACTTTTTTAATGCTGATTTATCTTCTATAACTTTAAGTAACATTTGTCTAGCTTCTTCAACAGTTTCAGCTTTTTTTGCAAGTACTACCATGTTGCTACCAAGAGTTAAACATAATTCTAATAAATCTTTAGGTCCAACACCATTTAACGTATCAATTGCTTCTTTGACTTCTAATGCATTTCCAACGGCAAAT
Organism: Clostridium beijerinckii; assembly: GCA_003129525.1. Taxonomy (NCBI): domain Bacteria; kingdom Bacillati; phylum Bacillota; class Clostridia; order Eubacteriales; family Clostridiaceae; genus Clostridium; species Clostridium beijerinckii. Next base: position 122,905 of record CP029329.1, read on the forward strand.
CCTAAAGGTTGATCCATATCAGATATTACAGCAATTGTATTTCTATGAACGTTTCTACCAATACTAACCATAGCTTCTGCAAGTTCTTTTGCATCTTCAAAAGATTTCATAAAAGCGCCATCACCAATTTTTACATCTAATACAATTGCATCTGCTCCTGCTGCAATTTTTTTACTCATTATACTTGATGATATAAGTGATATGTTTTCAACTGTAGCTGTAACATCTCTTAATGCATATAATTTCTTATCTGCTGGTGCTAAATCTGCAGTTTGACCCATTATAGCTATCTTATTATTATTTACGTTATTTATAAATTGGTCTTCACTTATTTCAACTGAAAAACCTTCAAAAGATTCTAGTTTATCTATTGTTCCGCCCGTATGTCCAAGCCCCCTGCCCGACATTTTTGCAACTGGAATTCCAAGTGCTGCAACCATTGGTGTAAGTACAAGAGTTGTTGTATCTCCGACTCCTCCTGTACTATGTTTATCAACTTTTATTCCATCTATATTGGATAAATCGAGAATATCACCTGAATTCACCATTGCCATAGTAAGATCTGACGTTTCTCTCATATTCATTTTTTGAAAACAAATTGCCATGAGTAGTGCCGATACTTGATAATCTGGGATATTACCATTTGTATAACTTTCAATAAAAAAATTTATTTCTTCTGTAGTAAGTTCCATTCCAGCTCTCTTTTTATTTATAATATCAACCATTTTCATAAAATCACCCCTTTAATTCAGTTAACAATTAACAATGACCAATTACTGATGAAATTCCTACGGAATTTCTTAAATATAATTTTCAAAAAAACCTTGGCTTTTCTTCCATAATTTATCATTGATAATTGTGTATTTATAATTTTATTTACTTTCACTAACAATAGCAATACCTGCACTAGCACCTATTCTGCTTGCTCCTGCATTTATCATATCAATAGAAGTCTTATAATCTCTAATTCCGCCTGATGCCTTGACACCTAAACTTTCCCCTACAGTTTTTCTCATAAGTGCAATATCTTCTTTTGTTGCTCCTCCAGTAGAGAATCCTGTTGATGTTTTAACAAAATCAGCCTTAGCTTCTTTAGCTATTTCACATGCTTTAACTTTTTCTTCGTCAGTTAATAAACATGTTTCAATTATTACCTTAACTATTGCTTTTCCTTTAGCGGCATTTACAACGGCTTCTATATCTTCTTTAAAAAGATCATAATTCTTTTCTTTTAAAGCTCCTACATTTATAACCATATCTATTTCATTTGAACCATTTTCAATAGCTTGTGTTGTTTCAAAAGCTTTTGCCTCTTTAGTCATTGCTCCTAGTGGGAATCCAACAACTACACATGTTTTAACTTCACTGCCTTCAAGTTCAGTACTAACTAATTTCGCATGACAGGCATTTACACAAACAGATGCAAAGTTATATTCTTTTGCTTCTCTGCAAAGTTTTTTTACATCTTCTGTTGTTGCCTCTGCTTTTAATATTGTATGATCTATATATCTTGCTATATCCATTTCAAATCTCTCCTTAATTATAATTTTTTCAAACTCTGAAAGAGTTTTGTTCCTAAATTGTTAACTGTTCATTGTTAATTGATCTAACTATCTCTTGCCTGAATCAAAAGGTTCTCCTTCTGCCTTCGGTGCTTGTGATGATTTTGAGAACAAAACAAGTGCCACTAAAGTAACTACATAAGGGAATATTTTCAATATTACAGTTGGAATTGATTGAAGTGCTGGAATAACTTGTGAAACATTTGCAATTGTCGTTGCACATCCGAAAAACAGAGCTGCTGCAAGAATTCCTAGTGGTTTCCATTGTCCGAATATTAATGCTGCTAATGCTAAGAATCCAAGACCTGCAACATTACCATTAAATTCACCTGAATATGTTACAAGCATTATTGCTCCAGCAAATGAAGATAATCCGCCTGATAGTAATACTCCTATATAACGCATACGATAAACATTTATTCCTGCTGCATCAGCTGCTTGAGGATGTTCTCCACAAGCTCTTAATCTTAATCCAAATCTTGTTTTGTATATTAAGAAAATGCTTATTAATAATATTGCTAGCGAAATCCATGTCGTAACATATGTTTTTTTGAAAAGCAAATCTCCTAATATAGGTATCTGAGAAAGTCCAGGAATATCTTTTTGAAAAAATCCTGATTTAATTCTTATACGTCCACTTCCTGTAATAGTTCTTGCTAAAAATATAGTTAAAGCTCCTGCTATCATATTTATAGCTGTACCACTAATTACTTGATTTGCATTTAAATTTATACTTGCAAATGCATGTAAAAGTGAAAATAACATTCCAACTATAACTGCTACAATTAATCCTATCCAAAGAGGAAGATTACTACTTGGGTCAAATACATCTTGTAATTTTACAATTGTCAGCGCTCCAGAAAATGAGCCTATAATCATAAACCCATCAAGTCCAATATTAATTACTCCACTTCTTTCACAGTATAATGCTCCAAGTGCAGTCATAAGTAAAGGAATTGTATATCCAATAGCATATGGAAAAACTTGCTGTATTATTCCCCACATATTACTTCTCCTCCTTATCATTTATTTCTTCTACATTATTTGATTTTATTTCATCATTGGCATTTTCAGATGGCAATATACCTATTCCGCTATCACCAGTTTTTTTTGCATTTGCAATTGCTCTTTTATGCTTAATTTTATTTACTATTATTGGCACCGCTGCACTTATTGCTGCAAAGTATATTATAATTGCAATTATCGTATCTGCTATTTCTGGTGGAATGCTTGTATTAGCATTCATGAATCCTTTTCCAGAATATAACACCCCAAAGAAAATAGCTGATATAAATATACCTATTGGATTATTAGCACCAAGCAGAGATACCGCTATTCCATCAAATCCTTGAGAAGGCATTACACCAATTTGCATATTAGATGCATTTCCTATATATTGAGTTACTCCAGCAAGTCCTGAAAGAGCTCCTGAAATCATCATTGAAACTATTATATTTTTATTTACAAACATACCAGCATATTCTGCGGCATCCCGGTTAAACCCTACTGCCTTCAACTCATAACCTAAAACTGTTTTATTTAATATAAATCCAATAACAATAACAGCTATAATAGCAATAAGTATTCCTAAGTTAATATAAGAACCAGAAAACAAATCTGTAAGCCATGGAGTTTTTAGTGATGCCATATCCGGAATATTCTTTGATTCTGTTTCAGTTGAACCTTTAAAATAAGCTGGTATTGCATAATATACTATCCAATAACAAGTCCAATTCATCATAATCGAGGATACAACTTCATTTACATTAAATTTAGCTTTTAGTACTCCAGGTATAAATGCCCAAATTGCTCCAGCTACTGATCCTACAATTATCATAACTAACAACAATAGTGGTCTTGACATGCTTGCACTATATGTTAACGCCACTGATGTAGCACAAAATCCACCAAAAAGCATTTGTCCTGGTGTTCCTATATTGAAAAGCCCAGTTTTGAATGCAAATCCTACTGAAAGTCCAGTAAGTATTAGAGGTGTTGCTGTTGCCAATGTATCGCCAATTCTAGATACATTCATTAATGCCCCTTTAAATAAATAAACATAACCATCTATTGGATTGTCTCCAATAACAACCATTAGGATCGCTCCTGCAATTAATCCAAGAACAACTGCAAGTATAGAATTTAAAGATTCCTTTTTATTCATGCGACCTTCCTCCTTTTTGAACTCCAGCCATCATTAAGCCGATTTCATTTTCATTAGTTTCTGAAGCATTTACTATTCCTATTAATTCTCCACTATTAACAATTGCAATTCTATCAGATAAATTCATAACTTCACTGAGTTCTAAAGATATAAGAAGAACTGCTTTTCCTGAATCTCTTTGTTCTATAAGTCTCTTATGAATATATTCTATAGATCCTACATCAAGGCCTCTAGTTGGTTGAACTGCAATTAACAATTCAGGATTTAATTCAACTTCACGGCCAATTATAGCCTTTTGTTGATTACCACCTGACATTGTTCTTACTAAAGATGATGACCCTTCACCAGATCTCACATCAAACTCTTCTATTATTTTTTCTGAATAATTGTGTATAGCATCCTTTTTTAATAAGCCATGCTTTGAAAATGGTTCTCTATCATAGATTTCTAATACCATATTATTTTCAATTGTATAGTCTAATACTAATCCTCTTTTTTGACGGTCTTCTGGAATATGTGCAATTCCCTTATCAATACGCTTACGTATTGACATATTAGTTATATCTTCATTTTTATAATAAATTTTTCCTGACTTTGCAATTCTCATACCTGTAATAGCTTCAACTAATTCGGTTTGCCCGTTCCCTTCAACTCCTGCAATTCCAAGAATTTCTCCGGCTTTAACTTCTAAAGAGAAGTTTTTAAGTCCAAGTACTTTCTTATTGTTTATAACAGAAAGGTCTTCTATTCTTAAAACTACATCTCCAGCTTCTCTATCTTTCTTATCAACTTTAAAGCTTACAGGTCTTCCAACCATCATTTCTGCCATTTTTTGTTCTGATGTAGCTTTTACATCTACACTTCCTACATATTTTCCACGTCTTATAACTGTACAAAAATCTGCAACAGCTTTAATTTCCTTTAATTTATGAGTTATTAATATAATTGATTTACCTTCATTGATAAGATTTTTCATAATTTTCATAAGCTCTTCAATTTCTTGTGGTGTAAGCACTGCTGTAGGTTCATCTAAGATTAACACTTCAGCATCTCTGTAAAGCATCTTTATAATTTCTACTCTTTGTTGCATTCCAACTGAAATATCTTCTATTTTTGCGTATGGATCAACCTTTAATTCATATTTATTAGATAATTCTTGTATCCTTTTAGCTGCACTTTTAATATCAACTACTAAGCCCTTTTTGGGTTCACAACCTAAAATTATATTTTCCGTTACAGTAAAATTTTCTACCAATTTAAAGTGTTGATGAACCATACCTATTCCTAAATCATTTGCAACATTGGGATTAGCTATTTTAACTTCTTTCCCTCTTACCTTTATAATTCCCACTTCTGGTTGATACATTCCAAAAAGTACTGACATTAAGGTAGATTTACCTGCTCCATTCTCACCAAGTAGTGCATGAATCTCACCCTTTTTTAATCTAAGAGTAATGTTATCATTAGCAACTATTCCTGGGAACTCTTTACGAATATTTAGCATTTCAACTACATATTCCATAATTAGACTCCTCCTTATTCAAATTACAATTAATTTACATATGTTTTATAATATACAATGAAGGATGACATTCTTAGCAATCCTTAATCTATTAAGAAAACGCGCACAGAATACATCCTTCATTTAATGTTTTAGGGATATGGCTCAGAATCAAGTGAAATTTGATTTTGGTGGGGTTTGATCCCCATCTGAATCTTAGAATAACTGTTATTATTCTGAAAATCCCTTAACTAGATTGTTTTTTTAAACTTAAATTTCAAATATTATTTAATTAATGACTTGTCATCATTATTATCTTTAACTTTTATTGACCCATCTTTAAGTTTTGCATATAAATCAGTAATAGCTTTAGTTGTTCCATCACTTAAATTAGGATTTTTTTCAGGAATACCAACAGCATCCTTTGTAATATCAAATGTTAATGTTTGACCACCTGGGAATGTTCCTTCTTTTAATGCTTTTACCATGTTGTAACTAGCTGATTCTACTTTCTTAATAGCTGAAGTAAGAACTACTGATTTACCATCTGCTCCTACACCATCTTCATATTGATCTCTATCAACACCAATTACCCAAACCTTTTTTCCTGCCGCTGTTCTTGCTTTAGCTTCTGTTATAGCTCCATTACCAACTCCACCAGCTGCACAGAATATAGCTTTAACTCCTCTATCATACATTTGAGCTGCAAGTTGTTGTCCTGCTGCTATATCACTAAATGAACCTGAGTATACTATATTTTCTGTTTTTAATGACATCTTAGTTCCTAATTTTTCATTAGCATAAGCGACTCCTTGTTGGAATCCCCAATTAAATTTTTGAACTGCTGGAATTTCCATACCACCAATATATCCAAGTTCACCGTCTTTAAGTTCTATTGCTGCTGCAACTCCTGCTACAAAACCAGCTTGATGTTCAGCAAATAAGATAGAAACAGCATTGTCTCCAACTTTATAAGTTGCTGGTTGAGCTCCATCATTTGGAGTACCATCAATTAAAACAAAGTGTGCATCTTTATATTTATCTTGCGCTTTAAAAATTGCTGTTTCAAATTTAAATCCTGGAGTAGCTATAAACTTAAATCCAGCATCATAAAGATTTCCAATTTCCTTTAAATACTCTGCTTCTGTTTCTCCATTTGGTTTTAAATATTTAGTTTCTGTACCGATTTCAGTTTCAGTCTTCTTTAATCCTTCCCAAGTACCTTGGTTAAATGACTTGTCGTCTATTGTTCCAGAGTCAGTTACCATACCTACTTTGATTTTTTCTTCTTTACTAGACTTATCCCCAGTACTTGATGAACTTCCACAACCAGCAAATAATGTTACTGTTATTGCTGAAACTGCTAATAATGATAATAATCTCTTTTTCATTATCTTTCCTCCTAAATATAATATTTTTGAATGCACCTAATATTCAAAATCACGAATTATGTTTTCATGATTTAAATTTAGCAAAATAGTTATTGTTTTCATTATTTTTTTATTTATAATATGTTATTTTTATATTATAAACTCTATCTAAATTTAGCATATCCCCTTGTATTCTTACTTATAACTTTTTTTCTGAGCCTTTAATTATTATTTGTGGTGCAACAATTAATCTTCTTACACTAGTATTATCATTATTAGTTATAATATCACAAAGCATATTCATTGAAGTTCTACCTAATTCAATTGGACAGTCCTCCATATATGTAATACTTAGTCCAACCATATCTAGAAAATCAATTTTATCAAAACCTATTATAGCTAAGTCTTTAGGTATATCTTTATTTTTTTCTTTTAATGCTTTTATTACTCCCATAGTCATCATATTGCTACAAATAATTAAAGCTGTCGGAGGATCTTTTTCTTCAAATAAATTTTTAGTTAATTCATATGCTTTCTCTAATTTGAAATCTCCATAATAAATGTATTTATTATTAAAAGGAATATTATTTTTTTCTAATGCTTTTTTATATCCTTCTAATCTATCTGCAATTGGTTCTGAACTTAATAGACCTGCCATAATTCCTATTTTAGTATGGCCTTCTTTAATTAATAAGTTTGTTGCATCAAATCCACCCTTTATATTATCTACAAAAACTCCATTTAATTTGGTAAACTTAACATCTGCTGAAACTAAAATTATTGGGATGTTTATATTATTTATTGTTTTTATATAAGTTTCATTTAGTTTTTCTTCGCCAAAGCCTGGAGTGATTATAATCCCCTTAATTCTTTGTTCCCTTAGTAGATTAAGAGCACGTACTTCTTTATCTAAATAGTTATCTGTATTAAATAAAATTATATTCAAATTATTTTTTTCAGCAATATCACTTATTCCTTTTATAATTTCTCCAAAATAAGCATTAGTTATGTCTGGGACAATAACACCTATTGTATTAGTTTCACTTTTTGATAAACTTCTAGCAATTGCACTAGGAGCATAATTCTTATCTTTTATTACAGCTAATATTCTTTGTTTGGTTTCTTCTTTTACATATCCCGAATTATTAAGAACTCTTGAAACTGTTGCTGATGATACTTTTGCTTCTTTTGCAATATCACTTATAGTCACTGACAAAAAATCACCTCATTGCACTTTTTTTCAGAAAATTAAATCATATTTTTTAATCTTTCAAATAATCTTTGAAATTTGACTTCTTAATTTTCAATTTTAATTATCTTATTAATAAATTCGAACAAACATGGTATCGCTTCCATATTCATAATAATATATTAGTAATATAATGTCAATATTCCTAATATGCTCACTTTTATATTATAATTTCCTATCATATCTGATATAGTCACGTTTTGGGAAATTCTACATAGTCTATAATATTAATATTATCATATATTTTTTATATTTTTATATAAATATATTTTCTTCACCTTAAATTTAAAATAAAAATAGAGCAATTCAAAAGTTCAATTTCACTTTTGATTGCTCTATTTCTTATCATATTATTTTAAAGTATTAATAAATCTCTCTATTCTTTTCAATGATTCAATAATATCATCCATAGAAGAAGCATAACAAACTCTTATAAATCCTTCTCCACAATCACCAAATGCATTACCTGGAATAACTAAAACTTTTTCACTTATAAGTAATTGTTCGCAAAACTCATCCGAAGTTATTCCTGTAGATTTAATGCTTGGGAATATGTAAAATGCTCCAAGTGGTTCGAAACAATCTAATCCCATTTTTCTAAATCCATCTACTAAAACTCTTCTTCTCCTATTATATTCTCTACACATTTCATTTACACTATCGTCTCCCTTTTTCAAGGCTTCAATAGCTGCATATTGAGCAGTTGTTGGTGCACTCATAATTGCATATTGATGGATTTTCTTCATTTGACTTATTAATGTAGAGTGTCCACATAAATATCCAAGTCTCCATCCTGTCATTGCATAAGATTTAGAAAATCCATTTATAACTAAAGTTTTTTCTTTCATTTCTGGGAAAGATGCTATTGAAACATGCTTTTCCCCATAGCAAAGTTCTGAGTATATTTCATCGGAAATTGCAATTATATTTTTATCTTTTAAAACTTCTACTATTCCAGCAAGTTCATCTCTTGTCATTATTGCACCTGTTGGATTATTAGGAAAAGGTATTATAACTACCTTTGTTTTAGAAGTAATAGCTTTTTCTAATACTTCTGGTGTAAGCTTAAATTCATCTTCAGCTTTGAGATCTAACACTTTAGCAGTTGCTCCAGTAAACGCTGTACATCCTTTATAGGCAACAAAACTTGGCTCTGGAACTATAACTTCATCTCCAGGTCCAACTAAAGCTCTAAGTGCTATATCAATTCCTTCACTTCCTCCAACAGTAACTAGTATTTGATCTTCTGGATTATAATTAAGATCAAATCTTCTATGAAGATACTTTGCTATTTCATTACGTAACTCAATCATTCCTGCATTTGAAGAGTAATGTGTATGACCTTGCTCTAAAGAATAAATACCAGCTTCTCTTACATTCCAAGGAGTAACAAAATCCGGCTCTCCAACACCAAGGGAAATTACATCATCCATTTCATTTATAATATCAAAATACTTTCGTATCCCTGATGGAGGCATATCTTTAACATAATCTAAAATCATATTCTCTAGTATCATATAAATATTGCCTCCCTATCTTCTATTTTCTTTTCTTTAAATATAGTTCCATGATCTTTATATTTTTTTAATACAAAATGAGTACCAGTACTTAATACATATTGTTGCACTGCAAGCTTTTCAGATACAAAAAGTGCTACTTCCTTCATAGTCTTTCCTTCAACAATGACTGTTAAATCAAATCCTCCAGACATTAAATAACATGCCTTAACCTGTGAAAATTTATATATTCTTTCCGCAACTTTATCAAAACCTTCTCCTCTTTGAGGTGTTATCTTAACTTCAATTAAAGCCGTAACTGTTTCACTCCCTGTATTTTCCCAATTTATAAGAGTTGTATAACCAGCTATTATGCTTTTTTCTTCATAATCTCTAATTGCCTCTCTAACTTCATCAACAGTCTTACCTACCATAACAGCTATTTGTTCATCAGTATATCTACTATTTTTTTCTAAAACCTCAAGTATTTCCTCCATTGAAAATAACCTCCTTATTTTTAAGTATAAAAAAAGCTCCCATCCCAAACAAGGGACGAAGGAACTACTTCGCGGTACCACCCTAATAAACAATATGAATATTGTTCACTCAGCTAGAGTAAAATATATTACTCCACCCCTATAACATGAGGATCACGTTATAGCCTAATTAAAAATCATCATTAAAACAACTAATCTCTTAGCAATTTATACTTCAAACTTTTATTTTTCAGCTATAAAATTCAAAGGCTGCTTCTATAAAGCTTACTTACTAGATTTCCACCAATCTCTAGCTCTCTAAAAAGTTTACTTAATATACTAATCCTTATCACTATCTCTAAAACATTATTCATATATGTTAATTTGATACTTTTAAATCTTTCTTTATATTATACTCGCAACAGTATAATAATTTCAATACAATTTTCATATTTTTTTGATTGTATATATTGAAATTTACAATTTATACTCAAAAAATTATACTTCTAGGTTATTTGAAATTATATATATATTTAAAAGAGCCATAAGATATCTTCTCATGACTCTTTGATAACGCATATTATTGCTTATCTTCTGTTGTTTTGTTGTTTTCTAGCTCTTCTACAATCAGCACATCTTGTTGGCTCATTTTCAAATCCTTTTTCTTTGTAGAATTCTTGTTCTCCTACAGTAAAAATAAATTCATCGCCACAATCTTTGCATATCATTTTTTTATCTTCCATTACAATGTTCCATTGCCAAAGTTATAAAATAACTTTGCAACAGTTCACCTCCTCTTAATTAGTTTAGATAATTTTTCGTATCATTTATATATTATTCCTTGTTTTAAGAATTTTATTCAAGGTTAACTGTGAATTATTAATTTAAAATTTTCATCAATTAAATTAATATCACATTTTCCCCCATCACTCAATTGACCAAATAAAATTTCATCAACTAGTAATGGTTTTATTTTTGAAGCTATAATTCTAGCAATTTCTCTAGCTCCAAATTCTTCCGATGTTCCTGTTTTAGCAACATAGTTAATACATTCTTTGCTAAACTCAATTTCAATATTCTTACTAGCTAGTTTAATTTTAAAATCATTCAATTGCTTTTTAGCAATGTTTATTGCCATAGAATCATTCATACTATTAAAGACTATTATCTTATCTAATCTATTTCTAAATTCAGGTGTAAAGAATTTCTTTACTTCTTCCATTATAGCTTCGCCTTTAACTTCTCTTTCTCCAAATCCTATAAGTTTTTTACCTATATTTCTTGCTCCTGCATTAGAAGTCATTATTATAATTGCATTTCTAAAATCAGCTTTTCTGCCTTTATTGTCAGTAAGCGTTGCATAATCCATTACTTGAAGTAGCACATTTAAAATATCTTCATTAGCTTTTTCTACCTCATCTAGTAATAATACGCAGTGTGGATTTTTTCTTACAGCATCTGTAAGCAATCCGCCCTCTTCATACCCTACATATCCCGGAGGCGATCCTATAAGTTTTGAAGCTGCATGCTTTTCAGCATATTCACTCATATCAAATCTAATTAATTCTATTCCAAGTTTTTTAGAAAGGCATCTTGCAATTTCAGTTTTTCCAACTCCTGTAGGTCCAACAAAAAGCATGGACGCAACTGGTTTATCTTCCTCATTCAAACCTGATCTAGACATTTTTATACATCTTACAACTTCTTCAATTGCCTTATCCTGTGAAAAAATATTTTCCTTTAAGCTATCTTCTAAGTATTTCAAAGAACTTATTTCACTGCTTTCTACAGTTTGCTTCGGAATACTACAAACCTTTGATATTATTTCTTCAACAACTTTTCTATCGATTATAATTTTCTCTTCAAAATTTTCATTCTTCATACGAGCATAAGCTCCAGCTTCATCTATAATATCTACAGCCTTATCCGGTAAATATTTATCATTAATATACTTATCACTTAAGGTTACTGCATCACTTATGGCATCATCCGTATAACTAACGTTATGATATTCTTCATAATTTGCCTTAAGTCCATTAAGTATTTCTATTGCTTCTTTAATTGAAGGCTCTTTAACATCTATTGTTTGAAATCTTCTACTTAATGCCTTATCTTTTTCGAAGAATTTTTTGTATTCATCAAAAGTAGTTGCTCCAATAAACCTAATTTTGCCTTCTGTCAAATAAGGCTTTAATAAATTAGATGCATCTAAAGCCCCGCCATTTAATGATCCAGCACCAACTATACTGTGAATTTCATCTATATAGACTATTGGCTTATGTTGTTTTCCAATTAAGTCTAAAATTCTTTTTATTCTTTCCTCAAAGTCTCCTCTGTATTTAGTTCCTGCAATTACTGCCCCTATATCTAAAGAAAACATGCAACTTCCCTTTAATTTTTCTGGAACCTTATCTTCACTTATAAGTCTTGCAAGACCTAAAGTAATAGCAGTCTTACCAACTCCAGATTCTCCAACATGAATAGGATTATTTTTTATCCTTCTACAAAGTATTTGAATACTTCTATCTAGGATATCTTTTCTTCCTATTAACGGATCACTATTTTCTTCCTTAGCTTTTTCAATAAGATTTATTGTAAACTTATTAAGAAATGCATCTTCTTTTTTCTTCTTGTCTTTTTCTTGACTTTCTTTATCTAAAAATCCTTCTGTATCTTCATGAAAATTTTCTTTTGTTTCATCTTCATAAGAATTCTGATCATCATCTATATTATGACATAACAAATATAGCAAGTCTCTTCTTGTAACACCTTCTTGTTCTAAATAATAGCGAGCATAACTATCTTCTAAATTAAAAATTGCTGAAAATATATGATCTATGCCTATAGCATCTTTTTGACTATAGTGAATTTGTTCATTAGCATTTAAAATAACTTTTTGAAATTCAATGCTTTCTTGTGGCTCTCCTTCACCAATTTTATTTATATATGTTTTTACATATGTAGTTAAATTATATCTTAAGTTTTCTAAACTTCCACCACATTCTCTAATAGCATATTCCACGTTTTCATCAAAAGTTGCTGCATATAGTAAATGTTCTGGTGTAATATATTCACTGTTCTTATTTTTTGCCTCTTGATATGCTTTAAGCAATATTGAATTAACTTCATTAGTAATTTTCATATTCTACGCCTCCTCTACAGTAAGCTTGAATGGAAATCCATTTTCCTTAGCCATAGACATTGCCGTGTAAACTTTTGTAATCGCAATATCATGACTATATATTCCAGCTACTCCTTTACCTTTTTCATGTACATCTAGCATTATTTTTTCAGCTTCTATAAGCTTTTTATTAAACACATTCACTAATACTGCAATAACAAATTCCATTGTAGTATAATCATCATTATACATGACAACTTTGTATTGCTTAGGTTTCTTTATCTTAGCCTTATTTTTTTGTTTGGTCACAATATTTGTTTCCATAATATAATCGTCATCCCTACCTATATTTTATTATACTCTAACTATTATTCTAAATAGATATATTTTAACACACTATTTAAATTGACACCAATAATTCAGTTAGCAATTAACAGCTGGCAATTTAGGATGAAATTATTACGTAATTTCTAAAATATTTTTTAAAAGCTATTAGCTTTTTATTCCTTCATTGTGCATATTACATTATACATACAATAAAAAATAAAGGATTAAAACTAATCCCTTATTTTCTACTTTAATTTAATTACTCGAACCTTATTATTTTCAATTCCTATTATATTCTTTTTATTAATAATATAATCTTTTATTATATTTATCGCGTTTCGTGAAATAATTTCTCCCTGGCAAACTAATGGTATTCCAGGTGGATATGGTATTATTGCCTCTTTTGCAATATAACCTTCACAACTTTCAATTTCACACCACTCTCCATTTAATTTGAAGACCTCATATGGCTCTATTTTTTTTTCCGGAATATCCGAAAAATATTTTGATTCTATCTGTACATGTATGCTTTTCATTTCTAACTTTGAAATTGCTTCATATATAAGTTCAAAATCTTCTTCACTATTAAAAGGAGATAATATTAAAACTACACCTCTTGAAAAACTCATTTCAACTTGTATCTTTTGAGTTCTTAAATAGTCTAGAAGTTTATGTCCACTATATCCTTTAGGCAGAATTAATATATACCTGCTTAAATCAATATCATATTCTTGCTTTAATTTAAGTTTAGATTCATTTGTTATTGTATCCTTATATTGTTCATTCAAATCATTCTTACCTAATAAACGTACCTTTTTCAGGTTATTTATTTTCTCTTTCCATCTCTCAGCTGCATCTATTAATCTTTCATAATCCTTTTCTCCATAATTATCCAAATAATATCTAGCATAATCTAAAGATGCCATAATTAAATAAGAAGGTGATGTTGTCATAAAAGCTTTTAAATAGAATTCTAATTCGCTATTTTCTTCATTTACTAAAAGATACGCACCTTGAGTCAAAGCAGGCAAAGTTTTATGAGCACTTAAAACCACATAATCTCCTAAGCTTGTAATTGATTTAGGCAATCTTTTATTCATTCCAAAATGAGCTCCATGAGCACAATCTATAATTACTTTTAGCCCTTTTAATTTCAAATCTATTATAATGTCTTCAATGTCATATGTAATTCCGAAATAATTAGGATAAGTTAATATAATTCCTTTAGGATTTAAACTTTCTCCTAATGCCTTATAAATATTTTCTTTATTCGGTGGAAGAAACACGCCATTTTTATCATCAATAATAGGCTCAATATATTTAACTTTCAATTTTCTTAAAATTAATCCATTATAAATTGACTTATGACAATTTCTTTCAACTAAAACCTCATCACCCTCATCAAATGCAGAGAACATAGATGCCAAGTTTCCAGACGAACTCCCATTTACAAGGAAATATGCTTTTTTAGCGTTATAAGTTTTAGCTAATAATTCTTGAGCTTCCTTTATAACACCTTCTGGACAATGTAAATTATCTAAAGGATCAACTTCTGTTATATCTAAGAAGCCTAGTCTATTTACAAACTTCTCTCCAAACTCATCCCCCAAAAATCCAACTCCACATTTATTTCCTGGCATAGAAAGAACTAGATTCTTCTCATCATGGTATTTAAGCAATTCTTGTAATAATGGTACCTTCAAAAACATCTCTCCTATCTAAATTCAGGTGAACTATAAAAGCTTCCTATAAGTAACAAATGATATAAAGTAAAAATATACATATTTATTTTATATAGACTTATAGATACCCATTCCTGAAGTTGTACTTCTACTATGGATATATTTCCAACTAGAAATAAAGGGGCCTGCTTTTCCGTAACCGGAACAAATGCATGCCCCCTTATTTCGGCGGAATATACGAATAAGTACGATTTTCACAGCGGTTATCTATAATTACATACTTTTCAAGTCCTCAATAAATTCTAAAACATTCGCTTCATTTGTTGCCCAAGATGTTACTAATCTAATTGCCGTGTTATTATTATCAATTACCCTTTCAATATTAAATGAATATTTTTCACTTAATTTTTCAATCATATCATTAGGTAAAATAGGAAACTGCTGGTTACTTGATGAATTTGTCAAAAATTCATACCCTTTTTCTTTTAAAGCATTCTTTAATAAAATAGCCATTTTATTAGCATGTCTTGCAATTTCAAAATATAAATCATCTTTAAATAATTCTTCAAATTGAATTCCTAGCAATCTTCCTTTAGCAAGTAAACCACCCTTTTGTTTTATGAAATATCTAAAATCCTCTTTTAATGCGTTATTACAAATAACAAGGGCCTCTCCAAAAAGAGCTCCATTTTTTGTCCCTCCAATATAAAAAGCGTCCACTAATTTAGCTATATCTGCTAATGTTAAATCATTTTCTTGGGATACAAGCGCAGATCCTAAACGTGCACCATCTAAATACAAAAGCAAGTTATTTTTTCTACAGCATTTATGTAATTGCTCTAATTCTGATTTTGTATATAAAGTCCCTACCTCTGTGGAATCTGAAATATAAACTAATTTAGGTTGAACCATATGTTCATCAGTATGGGAATCTACAACCTTTTGAACTAAGTCTGCTGTAAGCTTTCCATCATCAGTTTTCATGGTGATTACTTTATGACCCGTAGCTTCAATAGCTCCAGTTTCATGACAGTTAATATGTGACGTATCAGCTCCTATTACAGCTTGATGCGGTCTTAAGAAAGCAGATATTGCAGTAAGATTAACTTGTGTTCCACCTACTAATAAGTGAATATCTACATCTTCACAATCCATTTTCTTTTTTAATAAATCTATGGCTTTTTCAGTGTGATAATCTGTACTATATCCACCTGTTTGTTCTAAGTTTGTTTCAACTAGCACCTTTAATATTCTTGAATGTGCTCCTTCACTATAATCGTTTGTAAAACTATACATTAATATAATACCTCCATTTTTATATTGTTATAACGTTAAAATTATCCATTTTGTACTTATATATTTAATTCAATTAATTATTTGTATTGTTAAATTTTTTAACACTCTATTGCCTACTTCAAATATCATCTCATTAGTTAATAAGTCTAATTCATTAACTTCATTAATATATATTTTATAATCTCCAAACATTGTATCATATGTAGCTAACTCTTTTGCTAAAATTATACTTTGCTCTTCTCTAAATAATCTTTTTAGTTTAAAACTCTTGATTAATTGTTCTATTTGCTTTTTATCTATATGTTCCACTAATAATTCTAATTTTTCTATACATTCTTTAACTAATGCTATAGATTTATTTACATTTTCTTCTGATGTACTAAAAGTAATCTTATATAGCTTTATATAATTTTCATACGCAATTTTAGTAATAACATCATAAATAAGTGCATTTTTAGTTCTTAAGGTATCATAAAGAAGTGAATTAACGCCTTCCCCAAAGTACTGATTGAAAATTCTAAGTGCCTTAATTTCATTTTCCGTTAGCTTGTCTATTGGACATACTATTTCAACCTTACATGTTTTTATTCCATCTCTTTTATCATTAAATATATCTATTTTAGAAATTTCGTATTCAATATTTTTGCAATTCAATTCATTTATATCATTTTTTTTATTATATGATAAATTCCATCTTCCAAAATATTTACCAACAATATCCTTTACCTTATCAAATCTTACTGACGAAATTACAACAATTGAAGTATTTTCCGGGAAATAATATTTAGAATAAAACTCTTTTATATCATTTAATGTCATACTGTCTAAACTTTCTTCAGTCCCTATAATAGGATACTTTATTCTTCTATTATTAAAACAATTTAAAAATAGCTTGTCTTCACAATATTGTTCTAATTCTTCATCCCATTCTTTAAGTTCCTCTTTTATAACATCCATTTCTTCTTTAAATCCAATTTCATTAAAGCTTGGATTAACAACTATATCACTTAATAACTCTACACCTTTTTTCAAATCTTCCCCAAGTAGTGTTCCATAATAAATTACATAAGGGAAATTCGTCATAGCATTATTGAATCCAAATATATTGCTTAAATCTTCATTTATTTCTTTTTCGGTTCTATTTTTTGTTCCTTTATAAACCATATGCTCAGTTGCATGGGCTACTCCATATTTTTCAGTTTCAACTCCAGCACCAGCATCTATTGATACACAAATAGATGTAAGTTCAGATTCCGTATGCTTGTATATCAATTTTAAATTATTTTCTAAAATACATTCTTCCAATTTTTATTCTCCTTGTACACTATAATTCATATAATAACTCATTCCTAGCATAAGTTAATTGAAACTTATCCCCAGAAATCAAATCACATAAATAATTTCAGCTATCTCTCAAATAATATTTTCTTTACCATTCCTTTTTATTTATAATTTCATGTGCTTATATTATAACCTATTTTTTTAACTATCAGTTACCTTTTATATATATCAGAAAATTCAACGTTTATCATTTCAATTTTACTATTCATAGACTTGTTTTTCCGAGTAACCTTTGACTTTTCTATAATTTTTGAAGGAAGTTCAATTTTAAATATACTTCCTTCACCTTGTTTGCTTTCTACACTTATTTTTCCTCCATGAAGCTCAACTATTGATTTTACTAAAAATAATCCAATCCCACTTCCTTCTGCATTACGCGAAAGAGACTTGTCTACCTGATGAAATCTTTTGAAAATATTATTCAGATGTTCCTGATTCATTCCTATACCAGTATCCTTTACATATATTTCAACAGTATCATGTTTATCAATTAATTTTACAAATATACTACCATTTGCATTGGTAAACTTAATTGCGTTAGATATAAGATTTAGAATAATTCTCTCAATCTTATCAGTGTCACAAGCTATAATCTTTTCCTCTGTATTTGTATCAAAAATAATATTTAATCCTTTTGCCTTAATGTAGTCTGATATTGATTGCACAATATCTTCAGTAATATTAACTATATTTTCATTGGATAGATTTAATTTTAAAAAACCAGATTCTATTTTTGATGTATCTATTATATTGTTTATAAGCTTTGTGAATCTATAACAATTCTGTTTAATGATATTAATACCTTTAGAAAACTTTTCCTTATTAGCTTCAAGCGAATCCTTTTTTGAATAAAATTCCATTAATTGATTTGTACTAAAAATTACATTCAATGGAGTTTTAAGCTCATGTGATATATTTGAAAACATTTCATCTTGTATTTTAAGAGTTTTTTGCATTTTATTTTTTGCTTTTACTTCTTTAGTGATATCTATTGTAATGAAGATTACTTCAGAAACCATATTATTTAATCCAACTATAGGTTGACACATTATTTTAAAAAACTTTTCTTTTCCATTTTCAATTTGTTTTCTATAGTAAAAACATGAATTAGATTTTTTTTCAATTAGATCTTGAAGCTTAATTTCTAGTTGAGTTTTTTCATACATATTGTATTTAAATATATTAAATATGCTTTTTCCCATAATAGACAATAATTCTGGATTTAGATTAATTTTCTTTAAGTCTCCATACTCTTTATTATTAATATATTTAATATTAAAATCTGGATATGAAGCAATTGTACATCTCAGGTCTAAATGTTCTATTACTGTCTTTAATGTCTCATATTGGGCCTTTAAGAATAAATTTTCCTGATTTCTTATTCTTTCAGTTACATCATTATACACCATTACTCCTTTGATAAAATTACCATATTCATCATATATCGGAGTACCTGTCACCTCTGAATAGGTAGTAACATTATTATATTTCCAAGCAAATATATATCCGGAAACTTTTTCACCTCTTATTACCCTTTGTACAGGTGCATTCTCAAATAAAATCACATCTCCATTTATATCAAAATATTCCCCTTTTCCATAAGAAGTTTTATTGTCTTTTAATGGTTTAGAATCGTATAAATGATTATTTATATCTGGTTTATTTATCTCTGTATACTTCCCATTTTTATCGACAAATATAACTTGATCAGAAATAC
This sequence comes from Clostridium beijerinckii, assembly GCA_003129525.1. Lineage (NCBI taxonomy): Bacteria > Bacillati > Bacillota > Clostridia > Eubacteriales > Clostridiaceae > Clostridium > Clostridium beijerinckii. The sequence goes on from CP029329.1 coordinate 142,207, forward strand.
TTTTAATAATAGCTTCAAATTCTTCTTTTTGTTTTTCAACAAGGTTTCTACTCACAACTTTTTCTGTCACTTCTGTAGCAGTTTCAATTACATATTTTACTTTTTCGTCTATAAATATTGGCACTAGAGAGATATCCCAATATGTAGTTCCTCTTTCAAAGTGTTCACATTTAATTTCCTTTTCAAAACTCGGTTTGCCAGTTTTTATGTTACTTAACAAAACCTTTTGCAGATTATTGCCTTCAAATCCAGGTATTATTTCTACCCTGTTTTTGCCAACAACACTTCCCCTTTTATTATGCGGCGCATCAATAAATTCTAAGTACTTATTATTCATTCTTAATACAGTTAAATCTGGTAAACTATAGATTGCAAATCCAATTTCATTAGCTGAGTTAACATGTTCAATATACTTAAATCTTTCTTTAATATTTGAGTCTGACTTCTCCTTAAAAAAGTAAGTTTTTTCATTTTTATAGTTAAAATTTTCACAATGAATAGTAACTTCTATGGGTTCATATTCCTTAGTAAATATAAAACAGCTATATTTATCTTCAATGCTTTCAATACAAACTTGAGAATCCACTCTAAGCATAGTACTTATTTCAGCAAGTGTTTTTCCTATTAATTCATTATTAGAGTAACCAGTAAGATTTATAAAATCCTTATTAACTTCATTAACGATATTATTTTTACTATATAAAAATGGCTTTTCAGTAGCCTTTTTCAAGATGTCTTGCATATTATATTATCCCCCTATTTTGTTGATAAATATTATAACTAGATAAATTATCCATAAATGAGCAAAATCACTTTCATTATTTTACACCATCTAGGCTCACTTATTCTATGAAAGTTCAAGAATATCAAAGATATCTTCTTTGCTTAATCAATTTTAGATTGTATATATCCCCAATTAATTATATTTCTTATTTTTTATTACATATTTAATCAAAGTTGTTTTAAATCACCTTCTATATAATATCTATTATAATCTTAGAAACGAATAATATCAATAAATGTAAAAAATAGCTAACAACACCAAAAGTTATATTTCGTGTTATTAGCTACGTTTATGTTAAATTAATTTTCGTCACATTTTAATGCAATTGCACATTCAATTCTCTTCTTTTGCATTTTACATCCAATTTCATAAGGAATATTCATATCTCCATTGAAATTAAAGTTATTAGCTTGGCATCCACCACTGCAATAGAATTTTGCCCAACAATCTCTGCACTTAGGTTTATTGTATATATGAGATTGCTTGAATTTCTTAGCAAGTTCTGTATCATAAGTATCATCATAAATACTTCCTAATTTAAATTCTTCTTTTCCAACAAATTGATGACATGGATATACATCTCCTTGTGGAGTTATTGCAACATATTCAAAGCCAGCTCCGCAGCCTGAAATTCTCTTATAAACACATGGTCCGCCGTCAAGATCTATATTAAAATGATAGAATTTAAATTCTTCGTTTCCTTCTCTTTTTCTCTTTACCATTTCTTCATATAACTTATCATAATTATCAAAAATTGTATCAATATCTTCTTCTCTAAGTGAAAGAGGATGTCCGCTTTCTAAAACAACAGGTTCTATTGATAGTTCTTTAAATCCTTCATTTACCATAGCCATTACATCTTCATAAAAATCTATGTTTCCTCTTGTGAAAGTTCCTCTAACATAATAAGTTTTTCCCTTAGTTCTTCTTTTAATCATTTCTTTTATGTTAGGTACAATATCATCATAAGAACCGCTCTTATCTATCTTAATTCTAACATTATCATTAACTTCTTTTCTTCCATCTAATGACAAAATTATATTTCCCATTTCCTTATCCATATAATCCATCATATCTGGAGTTAAAAGAGTGGCATTAGTAGTCATAGTAAATCTAATTTTTTTCTTCCACTTTTCTTCATTATCTCTAGCATATTGTACTATTTCTTTTATAGTATCCATGATTAAAGTTGGCTCTCCACCGAACAAATCAATTTCTATATTTTTTCTTGGACCGCTTCTCTTAATAACATAGTCAATTGCTTTTTGAGCTGTTTCTAGGCTCATTACCCCGCCATGTCCATGATATTCACCTTCATCAGCAAAACAATATTTACATCTTAAATTGCATCCATGAATTACATTTAAACAAATAGCTTTTATGTAATCTCTATCATCCATTGAACTATGTGCTATTTCTTCATATTGATCTCCTGAATAAAGAATCCCTTCTTCAGCTAATTCTTGAATTTCATCATAAGCTTCTGAAAGTTCCTCTTCCTCATATTTTCCTTTTAAATCTTCTACTATCTCTTTCTTAGTTCTTAAATTATTATCATCTAATATATCATAGACTAACTCATCTACAACATGAACTGCTCCTGTATTTACATCTAAAACAAAAAAGTTTTCACCTTGCTTAAATTTATGTATTAAAGCCAATTTAAATTCCTCCTAATATACAAAGTAAGCAGCAACTATATAGTTACTGCTTGAAAATTTAGTTTTCGCATTCTAAGTTTGCAACTGTGCAAGATGTCTTACAAGCTGATTGACATGAGTTTGCACACTCTTTGCATCCTGGTTTACATAAACTATTTTTAATATTTGGTTTGTTTATAGTTTTTATGTGTTTCATTACAAAAAACCTCCATTTAAAATATATCCTCGCTAATTATATCATAATATACAGCAGTATAAAAGAATTAGTGTATCTCTTTTTATTTATATTAAAATTAAAATTTTAATTATAATTAAACTGTTTATAGATTTTGTTAAACTTTGTAAACAGTTATTTTATAAATATACTTGATACTTTTTTTAATAATAATTTAAGTCGTTCTAAATTCCTTTTTTCAATTTTATCACCAACTTGTGATAATTTATCTTTTATTCCAGAGATTTTAACGAATTCAGCTATAATGTCTTTTGAATTTTTATGTAGAATAACAATTTGTAATTGATCTTGTGTTTCAATAATTCCACGAACTCCTTCTACTCTTTTTTAAGCTCCAACGTTTACCTTTTTCTTATCTTTTAAATTTAATTTCAAATTAGACATGCAATTTTTCATTGGTAGTCAGAATAGATAAAGTCACATCCATTGCTTATCAAAATTTTATATTGAAAGCAAGTTAGAATGTGACTTCACCCATTTTATATATATTTAATTATTTATAACTCTTTTACTATAGTAATATGACTTTGCTTAAAAGCTCATTATTTCTCTTTATAAACTCATCCATTTCATTTGCATCTAATTCTTTATTAGCAATCTTAGCTAAATCTAAAATATGTTCACAAATAAATTTAACTTCATCTTTTTTAGCATCATCCTTAGAAACTTCTACAAGTTTTTTAATGATAGCATTTTTGCTATTTACAACTAAAGTCTTTTCTTCATCAAACATACCTGGGAAGTTCATTCCTGATGCAGCATACATCTTACTCATTTGAGCCATTCTTCTTGATTCTTCTGAAACTAAAATAAGTGCTGGAGTATTTTCATTTTTTAATCCTTCAACTGATAATTTAGTAACTTTTTCTCCGAGTGCATTTTTGAATACATCTTCAATTTCTTTATTTAATGCTTTTGCAGTTTCATCATTTTCATCAGTTTTACTTCCTAATGTTTCAGAAATATCAGAGTCAATTCTATTAAATTTAACCCCACTTTCATGCATCTCCAAGAATGAAATAAAGTGATCATCTATTGTACAATCAAATATTACAGCATCTAAATCATATTCTTTAAACATCTTAATATATTGAGATTGTTGTTTTTCATCATTAGCATAAAATACTTTATTTTCATGTTTTTCTTTATTCGCTTCAAGATAATCTTTTAATGTTATAAATTCACCTTTTAAGTTTTTAAAGATGATTATATCCTTAATCTTTTCATAGAATTTTTCATCTTTTAAGCATCCATACTTAATGAATATTTGTATATCTGGCCAGAATTTATTAAATTCTTCTCTACTATTTTTAAATAAGTCAACTAATTTATCTGCAACCTTCTTAACTATATGATTAGAAATCTTTGAAACTTCCTTATCATTTTGAAGGAAACTTCTTGATACATTTAAAGGAAGATCGGGACAATCTATAGTACCCTTTAATAATAATAAAAATTCTGGAATTACTTCTTTTATGTTATCTGCAACAAATACTTGGTTATTGTATAATTTTACTTGCCCTTCTGTTGCTTCAAATTCATGTGTTAATTTAGGGAAATACAATATTCCTTTTAAGTTAAATGGATAATCTACGTTTAAATGAATCCAAAATAATGGTTCATTAAAATCATTAAATACTTTTCTATAAAAATCTTTATATTCTTCGTCTGTACAATCTTTTGGAGCTTTAACCCATAATGGCTTTGTATCATTTAAAGGTTTTGGAGCTTCTACTTCTACTAATTCTTTATATTCAGTTCCATCTTCGTTTTTCTTTGTTTCATATTTAGGTTCTTCTTTTGGCTTATTTTCATCTTCTAAATATATTTCTGTAGGTAAGAATGAACAATATTTCTTTATTATTTCTCTAACCTTATATTCTTCTAAAAATTCGGTGCTTTCATCATTAATATATAATGTTACAGTTGTACCTCTAGTAGTTCTTTCTTCTGAAAGAGCCATTTCATATTCAGTACCACCTTCATCACAAATCCATTTTATTGGTTCTGCTTGATCTTTATATGATAATGTATCTATTTGAACTTTATCAGAAACCATGAATGTTGAATAAAAACCAAGTCCAAAGTGACCTATTATATCCTTACCTTCATCCATCTTATCTTTATATTTCTCTACAAAATCTGTTGCGCCTGAAAAAGCAACTTGAGTAATGTACTTTTTAACTTCTTCTTCAGTCATTCCAATACCATTGTCTATAAACTTAAGAGTCTTCTTTTCTTTATTTACAGATACTACAACCTTATATTGTTCATCTTCCATTGCAATAGCTTCTCCATATGAAGCTAATCTTTGAAATTTACTAATTGCATCGCATGCATTACTTATAACTTCTCTTATAAATATGTCTTTATCAGAGTATAGCCATTTCTTAATAATAGGAAATATGTTCTCTGTATCAATTGAAATATTACCATTTTCTTTTATCATTTTATAACCACTCCTCTATTTTTTTTACTAGAGAATATTTTAGACCAAAGAGTATTAATTGTCAAATTATTCTTGTGATTCATCATAAGAATAATTTGAACAAAAAAACTGTTTAAAATTACTATTCAGCTTTTACATAGCCTTCATTAAACATTGATTTATTTACAAGAAATACTAGCATAACTGCAATCATAGCACTACATGCAGTCAGTATGTATCCTTGCCTTATTCCATAATTATCTATTATACTTCCTATAACCAAAGGTGAAATCGAAGATCCTGTTCCTGATATTATTAATAAAGTCGAACTTAACCTTCCTCTATGGGAAGCTGGAGAATTATTAGCAATAAATGTAGATGAATTGGTTGCCCCTATTATTTCCCCAAAAGTCATGACTATTACTCCAAAGAAAAACAATGGAATTGAAGTTATAAATCCAAATATTAGAAATGAAATAATATATATAAAAGAACTTAACCCTATATTATTTAATTCCGATATTTTTTTAGTTATCCTCATTAAAAAAGGAGTTGCAATTATAACTACAATTCCATTTGTTGCTCCTAGTAAACCATATATTTTAGCCCCATCACTTCCAAATAATGCTCCAATTTGAAGTGGTAGTGCAAATCCCCACTCTGCATATGTAAATTGTACAAAAAATGTAATGATTCCAAATACAATAAGGATTGGTCTAGTTAATAAAACTTTAAAAACAGAGCCCTCTACAGCACTTTCTAATTGATTCATTTCTTGTAAATTATCCTCTTCTAAATTTCTAACTATTTTTTTCTCTTTTATGAGCATTACAATAAGAATCATTGAAATTAACGTTGTAATTGCATCTCCTATAAACACCAATGACAAATAATTTTTATATAAGAACCCTCCGATTAATGGACCTATAGAGAATCCTAAATTTATTCCCATGTATAATAACGAATATGATAATTTTCTATTTTTTGTATTTGTTACATCTGCATTTAAAGCATCATAAGCTGGCATTGCCATTGAATAAAAGCAGGAAGATACCATCATCATTTTAGCAGTAAGAACTGATATTGGCATAATTCCACACAGTAAAAGCATAATAGCACCTAATGATTGAAATACAACTATTATTTTTTTACGTCCAAAAGAATCTACTAATTTTCCTCCTACTAATAAGCCTCCCCCTTGAAGAAATGATTGAAATGCTATAAAAGTTCCTGATTCCCCTGCTGACATTCCAAATTTTTGTGTTAAAATAAGTGCCATTAAGGGACCAACAAATGATCCAATACAATTAATAATTCTACCTATGAAAAGAATATATATTTCTCTAGGCAATCCTTTATATTGTGTTAAATTTTGCTTTAAATTAAACATAAAACCTCCCTATTATTAATATCATTGCAAACTGATCTGGTAATTAATTAATAATATTCCTCAATTTATATATTATAGCATAAACGTTATATCTGAACCTTTTAATTCATAAAAATAACCATTGACATTCACGCTACGTGAAGGTGTAAAGTAATCTTGTAAGGAGATGATCAAATGGAATACACGGTGCAAAAATTAGGTCAATTAGCAGGTATTAGTCCCAGAACCCTTAGATATTATGATGAAATAGGAATTCTTAAGCCTGCAAGAATTAATTCATCTGGATATCGAATTTATGGCCAAGAAGAAGTTAATACATTACAACAAATATTATTTTATCGAGAATTAGATATAAACTTAGAAACCATAAAAAATATAGTAACCTCTCCCTCATTCGATGGAACAGCTGCACTAAAAGAACATCGTGAAAAGCTTCTTACAAAACGAAATAAATTGGATATGTTAATAGCTAATGTTAATAAAACAATAGCTACAACAGAAAGGGGAATTATAATGAGTGATAATGAAAAATTCGAAGGATTTAAGCAAAAAAGTATTGACGATAACAATAAAAAATACGGTGAAGAAATACGAGCTAAATATGGTGATATCCAAGTTAATGAATCAAACAAAAAATTCAAGAATATGACCAAAGATCAATATGATGAATTTGAAAAATTGGGTAATAGCATAATTGACACATTGAAAGCAGCATTTGCAACTAAAGACCCTGCAGGTGACCTTGCCCAGAAAGCTGTCAATCTACACCGCATTTGGCTAAGCTATTCTTTTAGTAGTTACTCAAAAGAAGCACATGCGAAACTTGCTCAAATGTATGTTGATGATGAAAGATTTACTGCCTACTACGATAAATATCAACCTGGTTTAGCTGCCTTTTTAAGAGATGCTGTTTTAATTTATACACAATCAGAAAATTAAAATTAATAAATAAATTTATAGGCAGCCTAATTAGACTGCCTATACTTTGTGTATTAATATCAGTTGTTCTTAAGCATATAAGCGAAATTACAACTAAAAATATGCCTTATATAGTTTAGTATTATATTTCTTCTATAATTCTTGCTACCCATTTGCATAGATTAATTGAAGCTTTTTTAGCTGTTTCTACAACTCTTTCGTGGGAGTGTTTCACCTTTTGTATTCCTGTAGCCATATTAGTAATACACGCTATTCCTAACACATCCATTCCCAAGTAATTCGCTACTATTGTTTCTGGCACTGTTGACATCCCAACAGCATCAGCCCCATGTCTTCCAATCATCACAATCTCAGCAGCTGTCTCATAATATGGTCCCATAAATCCTGCATATACTCCTTGTGCATATTTTATATCTAAGTCATCTGCAATTTTTTTAGCTTTGTTAATAAGTTCTATCTTATATGGCTCTGACATATCAGGAAATCTTGTTCCCAATCTTTCATCATTTACACCAATTAAAGGATTATCTCCAAATAAGTTAATAAAATCATTAATAATCATTAATGTTCCTGGCTCAAAGCTTTTATTAATTCCACCGCAAGCATTAGTTACAATAATTTTTTCAATACCTAATTTTTTCATTACATATATAGGATACGTAACTTCCTTCATTGTATATCCTTCATAATAATGAAATCTTCCTTGCATTAGTAACGTCTCTACTCCATTAATTTTACCAAACACCAATTTTCCTTCATGCCCTTTAACTGTTGATACTGGAAAATTGGGGATGTCTTCATAAGCTATATCTTCTGCTTCCTCAACTACGTTAACCAAATCTCCTAACCCAGAACCAAGTATTACTGCAATTTTAGGATTTCTATTTACCTTGCCTTTTATATAATCTACTGATTCTATTATTTTATCGTACATTCTATTACCTCCAATGTTTAAAATTTAAGGCATATGAAAAAAAATAACTAGTCAAAGATGAAATGTACTTTTTATTTTCTCATGTGTCTTAATTTAATTTTATATACAAAAAAGAGCTATAATAAAATATTATAACTCTTAAAATAAACAAAAATTATCTTCTGTTATTTTGTTGCTTTCTAGCTCTTCTACAATCAGGACATCTTACTGGTTCGTTTTCAAATCCTTTTTCTTTGTAGAATTCTTGTTCTCCAGTTGTGAATACAAATTCATTTCCGCAATCTTTACATACTAAAGTTTTATCTTCCATTATTAAATTCCTCCTCTTAAATTAAAGATTAATTTCGATCCATATAATTCTCTAAAAGGAGAAATGTACTTATCTATTAAAAACCTTTGTTATTATACTTTTTATTATAACACGTTCAAAATAAATTGCAAGTCTTTTTTATACTTTTGTAAGCGTCAAGGAATCGACGCGTAGCGGTAGCATAATTTAAGTGATAAAATAAACCCAACAGAAAAACTTATATTCTCTGTTGGGTATAATTTTATATAGAAATAATTATTTGGTAGTCTTAATGCGCAGTTCATCTGGAATGCCTTCAGACCATGGCATACATTTTTCTAGTATGTCCCTTTCCTTAACTTCTGAATTTGCAAACATTTCAAATAAATATACTAAATACTTTTCCACTGCTAAGCCATTAGCTTTAGCCGTCTCAGTAATACTATAAAGCACTGCACTTGATTTTGCGCCTTTTACTGTCTTGGAAAACATCCAGTTTTTTCTGCCAATTACAAATGGCTTTATAGCTCTTTCAGCTGCATTATTATCAATTTCAAGGCATCCATCTGTCAAGAAAGTTTTCATATTTGGTAACAACTTTTGAGCATATGCGAGTGCTTTGCCTAATGGACTTTTAGGAAGGGCATTAACAATTTCAGTATCTACATATTCTTTAAATTTATTAAAAATAGGAGCAGATTTCTTAAGCCTTATTGTATGTCGATCACCATAATAATCATCACTGCCTATATATTGTTCCCTTAAATCCTTTTCAATTTCATAAAGTTGCTCACAATAATTAAACCCTTCTAATGCGTGAGACTGCTTTAGAGCTTCAGGGTTTAATGTTGATATTATATCAAAGAATTTTCTTCGAATATGGGCCATACAGTATAGTCTTTTTATATTCTTAACTTTATTATAGCCATCATATCCATCTGTTTGAAGATATCCCGAGAAACCTTCAAGAAATTCTTCAGCACAAGTGCCAGATCTTGTTTTCTGATAATCATATAAAATTATCTGATTCTCTATGCCTCCGGAGCGATATAGCCACATGAACCTTTTTGAGTTGGAGTCTTTTCCGTTTTCTTCAATAACCTTCACATAGGTTTCATCAGCATGGATATAATTTCTTCTTAAGAGTTCATCTTTCATATAATCAAAAACAGGCTGAAGTTCATTTGCACAACTTATTATCCAGTTAGATAATGTCTGCCTTGAAAGATTAACATCCATCATCTTAAAATATGATTCCATTCTATATAATGGCATTGCATATTGATATTTCATGCTCACAACATGAGCTAATAATTCATTTGAAGCCATACTCTTATATAAGAAAGTATTTGGCATTTTTGCAGAAATTATATTGGATTTATCAGCATCCGCTTCGCAATTTTTGCAAGCATATGTATATGAAATATGTTCTTCTATGTAAAGTTCTGCTGGTTTATATTTTAAAATTTCTTTTGATTTTTTTCCTATTACTACTAAATTAATTCCACATTTATCGCAAACTGCTTCGGATTCATCAAGTTTGTGTTCAATTGTAACTCTAGCTAGGCCGGATAAATTATCTTTCTTTCCTAAATGAGAAGATGATTTTTTTCTTGTATATGTAATTTCTTCAATAGTAGGCTCATCTATTTTAAGATCACTGTTTTTTTCAGCATCATTAAAAAGTGAGAGCTGTCTTGAATCAACTTGTTCACTAGATTGTCCAAAAATCTTTCTGTTTTTATTAAGAATCTGTCCTTTAAGAAAAGCCAATTCCTTTTTTAAATGATCAATTTCCTTATCTTTTGATTCAATGTCTTTTTCCATTTTAGAAATCAATAATTTTGTTTTTTCATCAAGTTGATCTTCTAAATTTAAAATATCCATCCTTATACCTCACAATAAATATAGGGATATATTACCACAAAACCCTCAATTCCGAAACTTGTAAAAGTTCAAAATTAAGGGTTTACAGCAATATTTGTTTTAAAAGCTATTTCTTACTTCAATTGGCTTAAATTTAGACTTAGTTCTAACTTCATATCCCATAAGCAACCATTTCAATTCCTCTTTGTTGATTTTAAGAGCTTCGTCTGGAGTCATCGGCCATTTTAATTTACTATTTTCAAGTCGGAAATAGTACAACCAGAATCCTTCATCAAAGTGAAGTATCTTAATTCTATTCATTTGCCTATTGCAAAAAACAAACAAGACTTTTTCAAACGGATCTAACTTTAGCTGCGTTTGCACAATCACTACTAGTCCATCAATACTTTTTCTCAAATCTGTTATTCCACATGCAAGATAAACTGTATTAACTTTATTAAGATTAAACATTTGTAATCAAATCCTTAAGTAGATTACTCAAAACAGCTATTTCATTAGCCGGTACATATATTTTAGCTGCTCCTATTTCTATTATTATATTAGGTCTATCAGTTGGAACCACTGTGATTTCAGTTGTTACTCTTTCTTCTCTCATGGAAATTGCATGAAACTGTAAATTATTATCTTCATCCTTAAATTTCTTTTTATAGTAATAAAATTGACTTTTAGTAATTTGATTTGCATTGCAGAATTTTCCTAACGTTCCTTCGTAAGAAGAAAACGCTGCAACAATTTCTCTCCAATTTATATTTTCATTATTGTTCATATAAATAAACCTCCATTGCTAAAATCTATGTTAATTTTAACAATGAAGGTTTATATTTATCTATCCGTTAATTTTTTTACGCTTACATACTTTTAAATCATATTTTATTTTTATTCATTTTTTTGATGTCTTATAACTTATACCATTATGTAAATGTACCCTCAAAATGCATAATATCGACAAATCACACATCATTATAGTTGCTAAAAAATAATATAACAAAAAAGAGTTATAATAAAATATTATAACTCTTGAAATAAACAAAAACTATCTTCTGTTGTTTTGTTGTTTTCTAGCTCTTCTACAATCAGGACATCTTACTGGTTCGTTTTCAAATCCTTTTTCTTTGTAGAATTCTTGTTCTCCAGTTGTGAATACAAATTCGTTTCCACAATCTTTACATACTAAAGTTTTATCTTCCATTATTAAATTCCTCCTCTTAAATTAAAGATTAATTTCGATCCATATAATTCTCTAAAAGGAGAAATGTACTTATCTATTAAAAACCTTCTTTATTACAATATTTATTATAACACGCTCAAAATAAATTGCAAGTCTTTTTTTATATTTATAAGATTTCCTGCTGATCATAGAAGTTTTCCTTATTAATACAAATTTAATAGAAATGCCTTAATCGTTATATTTATCTTATAAAGTGAACTGTTTTATTTTAGTTATCATTGAATCTGTTTTATCACTTAATAATTGAGAGGATATTTCTACTTGATTTGATGAATCAATCATCTCTTGTGTAGTTGCTGAAATTTCTTCTGCTGAAGCGGAATTTTCTTCCGCAACAACAGAGGTATTCTCAGCAACAGAAATAATACTATTCTTATTCTTATTTATTTCTAAAATAGAACTATTAATATCACTTATTTTAGGCAGAATAACTCCAATTGATGTAATTATTTCTTTAAAGGAATTTATAGAAGTATCTATAATTGAAACTTGCTTTGAAAGTTCATTATTTGCATCATTGGTAGTTTGTGTAACTGTATAAGTTTCATTTTGTATTGATTTCAATAACTCATTTATATTGTGTGAAGACTTCTTAGATTGTTCAGCTAATTTTCTAATTTCATCAGCTACTACTGCAAATCCTTTTCCTGCTTCACCTGCCCGTGCAGCTTCAATTGCTGCATTTAACGCTAAAAGATTTGTCTGTTCAGCAATAGCATTTAAAAAATCTGTAATTTCAGTTATTTCCTTAACACTATTAGTTAAGGAAGATATCTTTCTACTTACATCATTAAAAGACTCAGATATATCACTTATTGATGTTATAAGATGTGTCAATTCTTCATTGCTGTTTTGAGCTTTAATATTAATATCATTTGTACTCTTATCCACACCATTTATAGTTAATGTTATATCTTCTAAAGTATATCCGAAAGAACTTAATGAAGTATTCATTGTTATAAGTTCTGAGGCTTGGTCAGAAGATCCTTGTGCAACAGCATCAATAGCACTTGATATTTCTTTTGTTGAGCTATGCATCTGTTCTGATAATGTTGAAAGAGATGTAGCTTGTTTTGATATAAAACTAGAATCAACTTCAATGTTTTTAAGTATATCTGCTATAGAAGTAATAGTTTTCTTTAATGCATTATTCATAATGCCAAATTCATTTGTTAACTCCGTATCAATTTCAATAGTAAAATCACCTTCTGATAAAGCTTGTAATTTACCAGTAAATTCTTTTATTAAATTTTTAATGGCAATTGATACAACCAAAGATATTACAGTTAAAATTAAAAGTGATGCTCCAAAGATACTAGCAAATATAATCATATTTTTGTTATAAAGGTTTTTGGCCTCTTCATTTTTTAAATTAGCAACACTCTTTTGGTAATCTACAAGATCAGTAACACTTTTAGATAATTCATTTCCATACTCAGCCATATCTACGTTAGTTATTTGCTTATCAGGAACTATATCTTGCTTTCTTTGTTCTATGATATTAGGAATAAAAGAATAATAATGATCAAACGCAGTTTTAGCCACTTGTGCTAATTCAGCTTCTTTTTGATCACGTTTTGATGCCTTAATTTGTCTATCCATAATTATATTTATAGTATCATGTAATTCTAACATTGTTTTTTCATTAGCTTGATCAAAAGGTCTATCTATTATTTTAGTTAGAGTATTTCTTAAAATCCCCATATGCCCATTTATGTCTCCCCAATCCTTAAGTTTTGGGATGACATCACTGTTTATCTCACTAGTGATATTATACATTTTATTAGTATTGAAATAACCCACAGCACCAATTGTACTTGTTGCTATTAACGATATAAGCCATATCAAAATTATGTTTTTTGTTATCTTAACATTTTTTAGTCTTTTTGAATTTATTTTCATGAAAATTCCCCCTATATTATAATTATGTAAAGAATAGACATCGTTGTCGAATTGGTCTTTCTAAGACACTACAGTATTTTGATTCATAGGTTTTAACTCAACTAAAAAACACTTTTCTTTTATAATCGACAATATTAGGTAAAACTTTACTGAATTCAGTTGCTAAAATTTATTTTACTTATTATACAAGCATACTTTTTAATCATAGGACAAAACTAAATATACGTAAAAATTAAAGGAGTGATAACAAAGCTGACTTAGATAAATATAATACAACGAAAAAAGGTGTGCTAATTTTAGCACACCTTTTTTCGTTGTATTATATATAATTTCTATTATCTATTTTCTCCCATAAAAAACAATGCAATGGTTCCTGGACCAGAGTGTGCTCCAATAGTTGGTCCAATTGGACTAATTAAAAATGATTCAATTCCTAATCTTTCTTTAATTTTATCTGCAACAATTTCTGCATCTTCCTTTGCATCGCCGTGACTAATAAATACAATATCATTTTGATATTTATAACTTCCCATTAATTTTTCCATATTATCAACAAGGTTAGTTAATGACCTTTTACGTCCTCTTACTTTATCTATAGGAATAAGCTTTCCTTCATTATCTACATGAAGAATTGGTTTTACCCCAATTAATGTTCCAAGCATTGCTGTAACTTTTGATACACGTCCACCTCTATATAAATGATTAAGATCATCTACGGTAAAGTACTGACATACATTAAGCTTATTTTCTTCTAACCATGTAACTGTTTCATCAATACTTTTTCCAGCTTTTTTTAATTCTACTGCTTTATTAACTAAAAATCCTTCTCCGAGTGAAGCACTTAAAGAATCCACAACTACCACTTTATTTTCTTTATATTTTTCATTAAGTTCAATAGCTGCAAGTCTTGTATTATTATAAGTACCACTAAGACCTGAAGATAAAGAAATGCATAATACATCATATCCTTGTTTTAAGTATTCTTCAATCTTTCTTTTGGTTCGTTCTGGATTTACTTGAGCTGTTGTAGGCATTGAACCAGAACGCATTTTATTATAGAAGTCTTCTATATCTAAAGATTCATTATCAGAGTATTCTTTCCCGTCTATTTCAAAAGATATAGCTAATAATCCAATCTCATTCTTTTCTATGTAATCCTTCGGTAAATCTGCCGTTGTATCTGTTATTATAACAAACTTATTCATAATTATAATTCCTCACTCTTCATTTTTTTGCTAGTGTAACTAGCAAACCTAAAATGCAAATATTGATTATTTAAAATATAAATCTTAAAATTGCAACTGACACTATTCCAACAACTATTATTAATAATAAATTGTTCTTTTTAATAGCAACCAATAATTTAGGTATTGATGCAATAATTATAATATTAATTATACATTGTTATTTGAACATATATAAAATTAATATTATAATTCTTTAACTAAAACATATCTTCTTAATCCACCATATTTTAATTTTTCTTTTTTTATCTCATAACCAAGAGTTTTAAATGTATTTAAACTATATTCATTATATGGAGATGCTGTTGCACATATAATTGATGTATTATTTTTTTTTGCAAACCTCTCTAAATGCTCACAAATGATTTTTTGAAGTTTATTTCCTCTAAAATCATTTTTTACTACTGTAGATTCAATTTGTCCAACTTTTAAAAGTTCCTCACCTTCGAGTTCAATATCATATCCATAATTATTTTTATCATATCCAAACTTTCCATATACCCCCATAGCTATCAATTTATCATCTTCTATAGAAACACAGCCTAGTATTTCACCTTTGTTAGTATAAATAAATCCTAAGAAATCTTCTCTTGTCGAGGCACAATATAGCTCTTTATTATCTAATCCATTATAAACATCATTTTCTAATTCCACTATTTTATCAATGTAACTTTCATCTAAAATTTTAAATTCAGCTTCTATAACCACATTATCTTTTCGTTTTAATTGTATTGAATCTTTCATTATTATTCTCCGTTCTAAATTATTACATTCCTTATTTTATCATATTATTTCTATTTAAACATAAGTAAAAGGCATCAATAGGTCTTGTCTAAACCTATTGATGCATATTTAATTTATTATCCTTACACTCTTTAATGTTGTCTTTGTAATTTACTATAATATTAAACCAACGTTTAAAACACATCCATTTTTAAAATTTAAATGTTAATTTTCTATACTTTCCAAAGACAAACCATTTATTTGAGAATTCTGCATTTTCTTTTGGATTTTCGTAGTTTATTGTCTTGTAATTTTTAATTAATTCTTTTAAATCCTTTGTTGAAGTTACATTTACTCCAAAACCTCTTCCATTAAGAACAGGATAATCTTTATATTCATATTCTAAAATTGGTAATATATTCCCAATTTTCCCTTCTCTGATTTCAATAGCTACCCCATCTCTAAATATTAAAATATCAAAAGATTTAGGATATTTAAAACTTTCACCTTCTACAGGGATTTCATCTCCTATTACATATCTAGAAGTGTTATTAGTTGCTTTACTAACCAAATATGCTTCTACATCATAATAAAATTCATCAAATATATCGCCTCTAGCTTTTAAGTTATTTCCTTCAAATGTATCAGAAATTTCGTTACCATAAACGTCTTCTATAACACCACAAGCTGATGTCATATTAGTAATACGATCTATTAAAATAAGTTCTCCTAAGGTTTTATGTGCATCGAATTTATCAACTACAATCTTTTCAGAAAGTAAAATATCACATGCTGCTATCTCATTTTTTGTTAAAAAGCTAGCTTTTAAATGCTTTCCTGTGTTTACATCAATTTTATATTTTACATCTGTAACAACACCAGTTAACATCTTGGTTCCTACTTTTACAAAATACTCTTTGCCTTCTGTTAATTCTGAATCATCCATCCAAAGAATTTTTGCACTAACTAGCTTGTTTGGCACAATATTAGTTCCTTTTGTAAGTACACAGCCTCTTGATACGTCTACTTCTTTATTAAGCTGTATTGTGACAGCCTGCCCTTTTCCTGCGCTTTGTGATTCTCTATCTGTAATATGAATGCTTTTTACTAATGCTTTCTCATTACTAGGAAGTGTTGTAACTTCATCTCCTACAGCAATACTTCCAGCTTCAATCTCCCCTTGAAATCCTCTAAAAGTGTGATTAGGTCTACATACTCTTTGAACTGGCATATAGAAACCTTCTTCTTCTGACTTAGTATCAACCACCACATTTTCAAGATATGTTAAAAGCGCCTCTCCCTTATACCATGGAGTATTTTGTGATTTCTTTGTAACATTATCGCCTTCTGTTGCAGATACTGGAATTATATGAACATTTTCTAATGAAAGTTCTTTTACTAATTCTTTAATCTCCTCTTCAATTTCTAAAAACCTTTCATGACTATAATCTACTAAATCTATTTTATTAACTGCAAATACAAAATGTTTTACACCCATTAAAGAACAAATTCTTGCATGTCTTCTTGTTTGAGCTAGTACACCTTGCTTTGCATCTACTAATATAATAGCAAGTTCTGCAAAGGATGCACCTACTGCCATGTTTCTAGTATATTCTTCATGTCCTGGAGTGTCTGCTACAATAAAACTTCTATTATCCGTTGTAAAATAACGATATGCAACGTCTATTGTAATCCCCTGTTCACGCTCTGCCATCAAGCCATCTAATAATAGAGAATAATCTATTGCTCCTCCTCTGCTTCCAACCTTACTATCTAGTTCTAAAGCTTTTTCCTGATCTGCATATAAAAGCTTTGAATCATACAATATATGTCCAATAAGAGTAGATTTTCCATCATCCACGCTACCACATGTTATAAACTTTAATAAGCTCTTCATCTTAGAAATACCCCTCTCTTTTTCTTCTTTCCATACTGCCTGCCGCTTCACTATCAATAACTCTAGTAGTTCTCTCAGATGATACTGCACCAAGAGTTTCAGAAATAATTGCATCTAAAGTAACTGCATCAGATTCAAAACCACCTGTAAGTGGATAACAGCCAAGTGTCCTAAATCGTATTTTTTTATGTTCTACCTTTTCACCTGGTAATAACTTCAATCTATCATCATCCACCATAATAATATTCCCATCACGAGAAATACATGGCCTTTCCTTTGCAAAATATAAAGGAACAATATCAATATTTTCACGCTTTATATACTGCCAAATATCATTTTCAGTCCAATTTGAAATAGGGAAAACCCTAATACTTTCACCTTTATTAATTTTACTATTATAAAGCTTCCACATTTCTGGTCTTTGATTTTTAGGATCCCATGAGTGTGCCTCATTACGGAAAGAGAATATTCTTTCCTTCGCACGAGATTTTTCTTCATCACGACGTCCACCACCAAAGGCTGCTGTAAAACCATATTTATTTAATCCTTGTTTTAAAGCTTGTGTCTTCATAATATCAGTATATGCTGAACCATGATCGATGGGATTAATTCCCTGCTTTATGCCATCCTCATTTGAATGGACAATCATATCTATTCCTAATTCTTTTGCTTTTCTATCACGAAATTCTATCATTTCTCCAAACTTCCATGTAGTATCAATATGCATGAAAGGGAATGGCGGCTTTTCAGGATAAAATGCCTTCATTGCAAGATGTAGCATAACCGAACTATCTTTACCAATAGAATATAGCATTACTGGTTTTTCACATTCTGCTGCTACTTCTCGAATAATATAAATTGCTTCTGCTTCTAATTTATCAAGATGTGATAATTGACTCATAATTAGACCTCCTATTATGCTAATTAAATTTTCCAAAAATTATTTAAAAAATATTATTATTTTTTCGTTGTGTCATTAATACTCATTAGAATTCTTCTTATTAATATTTATGATTTTTTTGCTTTTATCGTTTTTCTCTATAATCCAAGACATTATATCTTTATCTTCATTTACATAAAGTAAACTTCCTTTGCCTCCCATATCAGCACCTAGATAATATTTTATTGCTTCTACCTTGCACTCTTTGATACAAGATGCACATCCCCAACAATCTTTTGGATATTTGATAATTGCTTTATTGTCTTTATCAATAGTTATTAAATTTCCTGGACAAACATTTTTGCACTGTTTGCATCCTACACAAAGATTTTTATCAATTTTAATGCTCATATTTATCACCACCGTTTACTAAATCTCTAAAGATTATTTTTATTTTTCCATTTTCTAACTTAGAATTAACATACTTTAACCAATTATCATCTTTTTCAGGATAATCTAAGTTTTCTCCAAAGCTATGCCATCTAGTTTCTTTTCTTGCTTTTAAATGAACTATGACTGATTTGCATACTGTAAGTCTTTCTCTTAATTCAAAAACTTTCATTAATTCATACATATCTTCTGCTTTCAAATTTTCACTTAAATCTTCGATATTCTCTATTTTTTCGTAAGCTAAATCTAATTGTGTTTCATTATATTGATAATTGTTACCAATTCCGCCTGCATAAGCATCCATAACTTTTTGCATAGCTTCTTCTAAATCATCAATTGAAAATAAATCTTTCTCATTAGTTAAAAATTTACTAACATAATTTATTTTCTCTTCTATTTCTTTTTCTTTAACTTCTTTATTTTCTTTTCCCTCTATATAATTCAATGCTGCTATTGCTGCTATTTCACCTTCAACTAAGGCTCCAGTCACATATTTTTGTGGACATCCTCCAGCGACATCACCTGCAGCATAAAGTCCTTTTATGGTTGTACCTCTATTAGTATCAATCCAATATCCACTTGCTGTATGACCTCCAACAATATACGGTTCAGTTCCTTCTATTTCAACATTTTCTTCACTTGGTCCCTTGCCATTTTCTATCCACTTAAGAGTTTGACTTGGCGACATATTAAGATATGCCTTCATTAGATCTTCATCTTGTTTTTCAGTTATTCCCTTAGTTTTTAAATAACAAGGACCTCTTCCTTCTAATGTCTCTTTTACTGTTCCATATACTCTTTGAGCTGTAGTATTTCCATATTTATATTGATATTCTTCACCAAGTGCATTTACTTGCTCTGCACCTACTCCTTGAGCTAAAGTTCCAGTTGGTGATATTGTATCTTTACATCTTAAAGCGATAAATCTCATTTCAAATGTTGTCATCTCAGCTCCAGCTCTTATTCCCATAGCATATCCTGCTCCTGTATTAAAAGGGCTGTACCACATTTTATGTCTAGAGAATCCTGAATTATTAGGTTTGTATAATCCAGCAGCTCCCCCAGTTGAGCAAATCACAGCTTTAGCTTCAATTACATAAAATATATCTTCTTCTACTGATATTGCATATGCACCTATTATTTCTTCATCTTCTACTATATAATCAATTGCATTTACTCCGTTTAATACTTTAACATTAGAATGTTTAGTAGCTTCTTTTGCAAGTAATGGTTTTATATTTTCTCCATTAATTTTTATATTTCTATTACCTCTTGTTACATACTCACCATTTTCATCTTTTAATATAACTAGCCCAATATCCTCTAATTTTTTAGTAACCTGATTTAAATTTTCTGACATTGTTAGTAATAAATCCTCACGAACTATTTCTTCTGCATCTTGTTTTGCATAATCCACATAGTCCTGTGGTTTTTTACCTTTTACAATGTATGCATTAATGGCATTAACTCCTGCCGCTAAGCACCCACTTCTCTTTATATTTGCTTTGTCCAATACTATAACATTTTTATTAGACTTTTCAGCTATAGTAATTGCTGCATAACATCCAGAAGTTCCACCACCAATAATCAAAACATCCGTTTGAATTTTTTCTATTCTCATATTTTTGCCTCCTCAGTGAACTATGATTGACTTATATATAAACAACTGTTAAGTTTTGATTATCTATATAAATACCGACATTTCTTGTGTCTTAATTTTATTCTCTACAACCTCAGCTTTTTGTTCATTAAATGTATAAACTCTATGAATTAAAACTAAAACTTCTTCTCCAATTTTTAGCTCTTCTTCTTCTAAACTTCTATATCCATTAAGTATCTCATTACCAACCTGTACATCTATTTCAAGGTTATTTCCTCTAAAAGCAATATCTTTTACAATTCCCTTTTCTGCTGCAAGTGGCGTTAATATTTCTTTATCATTTTTAGCAATTTGTATAAATTCAGGTCTCACTATAGCTTTTGTTTCTTTAGGATTTGTTACTTCAAATCCTTTTAACTTAGTATAATCATCTATAAGATTTGATTCTCCGATAAATTGTGCTACAAATGGAGTTCTTGGATTCTTATAAATTTCAACTGGGCTTCCTTTTTGTTCGATCTGTCCTTTATTAGTTATTATTATTTCATCTGCTACTTCTACTGCTTCATCTTGATCATGTGTTACAAAAATACTTGTGATGCCGAGTTTTGATATTGTTTCTCTTAGCCATCTCCTAAGTTCTTTTCTTACCTTTGCATCTATGGCAGCAAAAGGCTCATCCAATAGTAATAATTGTGGACTTGGTGCAAGTGCCCTTGCAAATGCCACACGTTGTCTTTGTCCACCTGATAATTGACCTGGATATCTTTTATCAAGACCTTTAAGTCCAATAAGCTCTATAAGTTCTGTGACTTTTTTGTGTATATCTTCTTTTTTAACCTTTTGTACTACAAGACCAAATGCAATATTATCATAAACTGTCATATGACGAAATAAAGCATAATTTTGAAAAACAAATCCAATTCCTCGTCTGCCGGGTTCTATATCATTAACTTTAACTCCATTAATAATAATATCCCCTTCATCTGGAGTTTCTAGTCCTGCAATCATTCTAAGTATCGTAGTCTTACCACTTCCACTTGGCCCTAAAAGTCCAATTAATTTTCCTTGTTCTATTTTAAAATTAACATTATCAGATGCTTTAAAATCTGCAAACTTTTTACTTACATTTTTTAATTCTATATACATATTCTAGCCCTCCTTTTTACTCTTACATTCAGGCACATGAAAGAAAATAATAAACCAAAGATGCTTTTCTATTATTTTCTTGATTGTGCCTCTACAATATTTCTTAATATTAAAATAACAATTGCAATAATAACAAGTATAGATGCAACTGCAAAGGCTGCTGCAAATTGATATTCATTATATAAAATTTCAACATGTAATGGGAGTGTATTTGTCTTCCCTCTTATATGACCAGATACTACTGATACTGCTCCAAATTCCCCCATGGCTCTTGCTGTGCAAAGTATTATTCCATATATAAGTCCCCACTTAATATTAGGAAGAGTTATTTTCCTAAAAATATAAAATCCACTAGCTCCCATCATTGCTGCTGCTTCTTCTTCATCCGTTCCTTGAGCCTCCATTAATGGTATTATTTCTCTTGTTACAAAAGGGAAAGTTATAAATAAAGTAGCTAATATAATTCCATAAGTAGTAAAAACTATTTTTATATCATAACTTCTTAAAAGATCTCCAAAGAAACTTCCTCTACCAAAAGTTAATATAAATACTAATCCTGCAACGACAGGAGAAATTGCAAATGGTAAATCAATTAAAGTTCCTAAAAAACTTTTTCCTCTAAATTTAAATTTTGTGATTGTCCATGCTGCACATATTCCAAATAAAGTATTCATAACTATTGCTATTAATGTTGTTATAAGTGTAAGCTTCATAGCCTTAAAGGTGTAAACATCTGACACTGCTTTAATATATAAAGCTAATCCCTTTGACAAAGCTTCTGTAATTATAGTTATAAGTGGTATTACTAACATTAATATTAGAAATAAAGCACTTAAAGATATTAATATATATTTTAAAATTTTATTTTCTTTATGAATTACTGCTTTTTCCACCCTATTCTCACCTCAAATCTACTTTATCGCTTTATTTAATTTCCATTGGATGATATTTATAGTAAATAATATTAAAAATGATACAAATAGCATAACCAATGCTATTGCTGTTGCTCCATTATAATCGTATTGCTCTAGCTTAGACATAATTAAAAGCGGTGCTATTTCTGTTTTCATAGGTATATTCCCTGCTATGAAAACAACACTACCATATTCTCCTACACCTCTAGCAAAAGCAAGTCCAAATCCTGTTAAAAGTGGTGGAAGGATTTCTGGAAATATTACTTTAAAAAATATTCTTGCTCTACTTGCACCAAGCATTGTTGCTGCTTCTTCATATTGACTATCTAAGTCTTCTAAAACAGGTTGAATTGTCCTTACTACAAATGGAATTCCAGTGAAAATAAGTGCTATTATAATTCCAAATATTGAAAAAGATGATTTTATTCCCAATGAATAAAGCCATTGCCCTATCCATCCATTTTCCGAATACAATGTTGTAAGTGAAATACCTGCAACTGCAGTAGGTAAAGCAAACGGTAAATCAATTAATCCATCTAAAAGCTTTTTAAATGGAAACTTATATCTTACTAAAACCCATGCTAAAATTATTCCAAATACACTATTTACTAATGCTGCTATAAATGCACTTATAAAACTAACTGAATAACCACGCATTACTCTTGGTTCAAATACAATATCAAAAAACCTTTCAAATCCAATTCCAGCTCCCTTTATAATTAACGCTGATAAAGGAATTAATACAATAAGCCCCAAATAGACAAGACTAACGCCCATTGTAATTCTAAACCCAGGAATTACCCGCTTGGTTTTACTCATCTAAAACACCTCAAATCTCTTTAAATAATCTTTATTTATCCGATAGCTAGCATCCGTAACACTCCCACTTCTTCAAGTGGGAGATAACGGCTGCACGCTCCTGGATAAGTTCAACTAAGATTCAGATGGGGATCAAACCCCACCTGAATCAAGTTTCACTTGATTCCTTTTTGCTTATTACTGCTATTTAAGTTGATATATTTGATCAAAAGTACCCCCATCTGCAAAATGAGTTTCTTGGGCTTTTGCCCATCCCCCAAACTCTCCATCTACTGTAACTAACTTAATATCCGGAAATTTATCTTTATACTTCTCTGCAATTACTTTATCACTAGGTCTATAGTAATTTTCTGCTACTATTTCTTGTCCTTCTTTACTATATAAATAATCTAAATAAGCTTTTGCAGTATCTCGAGTACCTCTTTTATTTACTACTTCATCTACTATCGCCACTGGAGGTTCTGCTAAAATACTTAATGAAGGTACTACTACTTCAAATTTATCTTTTCCTAATTCATTAAGCGATAAGTATGCTTCATTTTCCCAAGCTAAAAGTACATCTCCCATTCCTCTTTCAACAAAAGTAGTTGTTGACCCTCTAGCTCCTGAATCTAATACTTTAACATTACTATACAATTTTGAAACGAAATCTTTTGCAGCTTCCTGATTTCCATTATTTTTTTCTGATGCATAAGCCCATGCAGCCAAGTAATTCCATCTTGCCCCTCCTGAAGTCTTAGGATTTGGTGTTATTACAGAAACATCATTTCTTATTAAGTCATCCCAATCTTTTATATTCTTAGGGTTTCCTTTTCTAACAAGAAAAACAATAGTTGATGTATATGGAGCACTATTATCTCTAAATTCACTTTGCCAATCTTTCTCAATAAGTCCTGCCTTACTAATTTGATCAATATCGTAACCTAATGCCAGAGTAACAATATCCGCATCTAATCCTTCAATAACAGATCTTCCTTGTTTACCTGAACCACCATGAGATTGATTTATAATTACGTCTTGTCCTGTTTTCTCTTCCCAATAATTCGCAAAACTCTCGTTGAATTTAGTATATAGCTCTCTTGTAGGATCATAAGATATATTTAATAATTCCACTGTTGATTCTCCATCACTTCCACTAGTTAATCTTTGCTTTTCATAGCCTACAAAAATTCCAATAATCAAAAAAATTGAAAGTACTAAACTTAAAACTTTAATTCTTCTCACATTCTCCTCTCCTTTCCCTATTTTTTATTTATCATATATGTTTAGTAGTGTTTATGTTTATAATACCCTATTAAAATATCGATCCTGTAATATTATAAAGTTTTTAATATATTGAAAAATCTTTTTATATCCTACTATTTTTATAAACTTTCTATGAAATATACTATAAGATATATTTATACATTTGTCAATAAATTTGTTCTAACTCTATTTTCTCTCTGTTTAGCGTTAAAATATATTGAAAATCATGATACTTCTCCTTTTGTTTTGATAAATAGTTCAAACATTTAACTAGTGTATCTTGATCAACATCAAATATTCGCATACATATTTCCGCATGTAAAATACTACAAACTTTTCATCATAAAATTTTTTATTTTATTACACAATAAAACACCTATATTTTCTATAGATGTTTTATTGTTAATTATATGGATAAATATAGCTCAAAACTAATTCCATATTATTTTAATATAGTTTTCTCTCATTTAAAATTATCCTTTTAGGATATAGCATCAAAACCATTAATGGTTTTATATATTTAATGTATCCTATTTCTTTTCTACTTTAATTCCATGACATGAACTAGCTGAAGAGCACCCAGAGCACCCACAGCCACAACCACCCTCTCCACTTCTTACCTTTTTAACTTGCTTCATTATTATGAGTGTCATCAGCCCCAAAATAGTTCCACCTATTATAATTGTTGCTACCATAAAATATCACTCCTCATTTTAAAAATTAAGTAGGTAGTCTATAATAATAGTACTTACCCACTTAATTTTTTTATTTATTTTGTATAACTTAATTCTCCACTAACTTCTTTTTCTTTTGAACTTCTTCCAGTAATTATAACTATAGAAACTACTGCAATTACTATTACTACTGAACTTATTGCTCCAATTAAGCTTCCAGTTCCTAATATAAAACCACCAACTTGATTAATAATAAGTGCCACCAAATAAGCAGTTAATGTTTGGAAGCCTATAGCTATCCATGTCCATTTCCATGTTCCCATTTCACGCCTTATTGTACCTATTGCTGCGAAGCAAGGGGCACAAAGTAGATTAAATGCCATAAATGCAAACGCACTAGCTGCTGTAAACATTGCTGCAACATTCCCAGCAAGCGTTGGATCGTCTTCTACAGCATCTGCTATACCAAATAAAACACCAAATGTACCAACAACATTTTCTTTTGCAACAAGTCCAGTAACTGTTGCTACAGTTGCTTGCCAATTGCCAAATCCAAGAGGTGCAAAAATAGGAGCTATAACATTTCCCATACTTGCTAATATACTATCTCCTGCATCCACCATTTCTAATGACCAACTAAATGATTGTAAGAACCATATTACACCACAAGAAACAAATATGATTGTACCAGCTTTAATAATAAAAGCTTTTCCCCTTTCCCACATATGAATTAATACACTTTTTAAACCTGGAATATGATATTGTGGAAGCTCCATAACAAATGGTGCAGGATCTCCAGAAAATAATTTTGTTTTCTTTAATATAATTCCACATATAATAATCATTATTATCCCAAGGAAATAAGCTGATGGTGCTACCCAAGGGGCTCCACCAAAAAGTGCTCCTGCAATCAATGCAATGATTGGAAGTTTTGCACTACACGGAATAAATGTAGTTAATATAATTGTCATCTTTCTATCTCTATCATTTTCCATAGTACGAGTTGCCATAATTCCCGGAACTCCGCAACCTGAACTGATTAACATAGGAATAAAAGATTTACCTGAAAGACCAAATTTGCGAAAAATTCTATCCATAATGAAAGCTACACGCGACATATATCCACAGTCCTCAAGTATTGATAATAATAAGAATAAAACCATGATTTGTGGAACGAACCCAAGAACTGCTCCAACTCCACCAATTATTCCATCTACTACTAATCCTTGCAACCAATCTGCAACATTTGCTGATATAAGCCAATTTGAAACATTAGTTTGTATTATTTCTCCAAACAACACATCATTTGTCCAATCTGTTACTATAGTTCCAAGTGAACTTACTGCTATGTAATATACTCCGAACATAATAGCTGCAAAAATTGGAAGTGCTAGGAAACGATTTGTAACAATTTTATCAATTTTATCAGAAGTCGTTTCTTTTCCTTTACTTTGCTTTTTAATAGTACTTGAAACAACATCTCCAATAAATGCATACCGGTCTCCTGTAACAATACTTTCACAATCATCATCAAGTTCAGCTTCATAATTTTTTATTATAACTTCAATTTCATCTAAAACAGTTTTTGAAAGTTTTAACTTATCAATTACATTTTGATCTCGCTCAAAAAGTTTAATTGAAAGCCAACGTGTTTGAATTCCTTCATGTGGAATATTTTTTAAAATTACTTTCTCTATTTCTTCAAAAGCTTCATTAGCCTCTTTAGAAAAAGTTAACATAAAATTCGGATTCCTTTTTGCTTTTGCAACTTCAATTGCTTTTTCTGCTGCTTCTTTAACTCCATTCCCTTTAAGTGCTGATGTTTCAACTATTGGACATCCAAGAGTTTTAGATAATTTATTAATGTCAATTTTATCTCCATTTTTCTCTACAATATCCATCATATTAAGTGCTATAACCGTTGGAATTCCAAGTTCCAAGATTTGAGTTGTTAAATATAAGTTTCTTTCAATGTTAGATGCATCAACTATATTAACTATTGCATCTGGTTTATCATTTATCATAAAATCACGTGTTACAACTTCCTCTAACGTATATGGTGATAAAGAATAAATACCTGGTAAATCAACAATTTCAACATCTTTACTTCCTTTTAACTTACCACCCTTTTTTTCAACTGTTACTCCAGGCCAATTTCCAACGTATTGAGATGAACCTGTAAGTTCATTAAACATAGTTGTCTTTCCACAGTTAGGATTCCCTGCAAGACCTATTTTGATTGACATTTTCATTCCTCCTTTTTTAATTCCTCAGGAAAAGTTAAGTTCTAAAAATGAGAATCGAAAAGTGAATGTCCAAAAAGTGATACTCCAAATTTTATATTTGGTTAGCAGAACTTTCTCTTTAGAGCTTTTATATTTGGAAACATGAACTTTCTCTTCGTGCATTTTACATTTAATTCTTCGAACTTTCTCTGTAAATTTTGTTCCATAATTATGCATTTTGAATTGTGCACTGTACAGATTACTCTACAACAACCATTTCTGCATCAGTTTTACGAAGAGATAATTCATATCCACGAACTGTTACTTCTATGGGATCTCCAAGAGGTGCTACCTTACGTACATAAATTTCACAGCCTCTTGTAATACCCATATCCATAATACGTCTACGAATAGGTCCTACTCCATCAACTTTTGTAACCCTAACGGTTTGTCCACACTTTATTTCTTTTAATGTGCTCATTACAATGCCTCCTATACTATTATTCGACTTGCCATACCTTTATCTAATGCAACCCTACTATCCTTAATATTTATTATAAGATTTCCCCCAAGTTCAGAAATAATCTTAACATTCTCTCCTACAACAAAACCTAAGCTATTTAGAAATCTTTTTGTTTCATCATTTCCAGTTATCTTTTTAATATTCACTTCATTTCCTTTAGTTGCTAATATTAATGGCATATATGCTTCCTCCTTAAACTGACCTTTACAAATTTTATAAACTACAAATATTAGTATAATATTAAAATTTATATATTTTGAATCAGTATCGCTTTTTTAATTCAAATTAAAAATATTATTCAATTGATAATGATTTTAATTAACCACTTCATATTATTTATAATAGCATAAAATTTAGTAATTGAAAATGATTTTCAATGTATTTTGGAATAAATATTGATTTTATAATGATAACGTTGTATTTTTATGGAATTAACTATATGTATTGCCTAATATATAACTTTTTATCTAACTTATAATTTTTTCTATATTTTTATTCACTCTAACATCATATTTATTATTGAACAGTTAAAATGAAAATGGCCACACTAAACTTTTCCAACTGACAATAATAAACACTTAATTACTTCAAATCTTTTACGGAACTTGTTATCCATTATCAAATTTTAAATTATAAAAAAGAGAACATATACATACTCCATAGAAGGAAGTATATGTTCTCTTTTCTTTTATACAAATGAATTTACTGTTTTATATTAAATTTAAAGAATTTCTTCTAATGTTTTTCTAATAGCTTTAATAAAATCAAAAGTATTTAATGTTTGAATATTATTATGTTCTGCTATTAATGCTAAGTCCTTAGTCATCATGCCATCTTCGATTGTTTTGATTGAAGCCTTTTCTAATTTATCTGCAAATTCAATTAATGCTATGTTATTGTCTAGCTCTCCTCTTTTTCTTAAAGCTCCAGACCATGCAAATATAGTTGCTATTGAATTAGTTGATGTTTCTTCCCCTTTTAAATGCTTATAGTAATGTTGTTGAACAGTACCATGAGCTGCTTCGTATTCATAGTTTCCTTCTGGTGAAACTAATACTGATGTCATCATTGCTAATGACCCAAAAGCTGTAGCTACCATGTCACTCATTACATCTCCATCATAGTTTTTACAAGCCCAAATCATTCCACCTTCTGATTTAACCACTCTTGCAACTACATCATCTATTAATGTATAGAAATATTCAATTCCAGCTTCAGCAAACTTAGTTTTATATTCAGCATCAAATATTTCTTGGAATATATCTTTAAAAGTATGATCATATTTCTTTGAAATTGTATCTTTAGTTGCAAACCATAAATCTTGTTTTGTATCTAGAGCAAAATTAAAGCAACTTTTTGCAAAGCTTGCAATAGAGTTATTAAGGTTATGCATTCCCATAACAACACCGTCTTCAGAAAAATTATGTACTAATTCTCTTTTTTCTTCCCCATTTTCAGAAGTAAATACAAGTTCACACTTGCCTTTTCCTTCTATTTTCATTTCTACATTTCTGTATATATCTCCATAAGCATGTCTTGCTATAGTAATAGGCTTCTTCCATGTTCTAACGTATGGTTTTACTGGTTCTACTGTAATTGGTGCTCTAAATACTGTACCATCTAATATTGCTCTTATAGTTCCATTCGGACTTTTCCACATTTCTTTCAAATCATATTCTTTCATTCTTGCGCCATTAGGTGTGATAGTTGCACATTTTACCCCTACTTTATATTTTTTAATAGCTTCTGCAGAATCTACAGTAACCTTATCATTAGTTTCATTTCTATATTCTAATCCAAGATCATAATATTCTGTATTTAGTTCAATAAATGGATTTAATAATTCCTCTTTTATTGCACCCCAAATGATTCTTGTCATTTCGTCTCCATCCATTTCAACTAATGGAGTCGACATTTTAATTTTTTCCATATTTATTGCCTCCTATATTGCTTATATTAGCTTTAATTACTACAAATAATTATACTGTATTGTTCGTTTTTTATCAATTGCTAACGCTTCTAATGTTTTACCAACATATTTGCAGAAAAAAATGGAGAACTTCATTTCTGAAGCACTCCATTCTATTTTTTATCAGAATTTTAGTCATATAAACTAAAATAATAAGTCATTGACACAAAATAGACTATTAGACTAACTTATTATTTTATGGAATATGCTTTATATTAAATGTTGAATAACATATCACCATAAGTTGGTAATGGCCAGAATTCTTCATCAACTATAGTTTCAAGCTTATCAGCATCAGCTCTTAAAATATTCATTTGTTCGAATACTTCGTATCTGTACATCATTCCTAAATCAAATATATCACCTTGGAAGTTATCTGCTTTTTTAACTGCTTTTTCAAGAAGAATTACATTTTTATTTAATGAAGCTGTTAATGTTGACACTTCAGTTAATAATTCAGTTTGAACTGATATATCTGCATTTATTCCAGTAGCTTTTATAGTGTTTATTGATTTTGCAAGACTTGTAGCAAACTGAATTACAGCAGGTATAATTTGACGTTTTGACATTTCAAGTGTTGTTAAAGCTTCTATATTTATAATTTTATTATAGTTTTCAATAGTAATTTCATAACGAGATTCTGCTTCTACTCTACTTAAAACTCCATGTTTTTCTAGTACAGCTTGATTCTTTTCAGAAATCATAGCTTTAGCAGATTCTACAGTAGATTTAATATTTGGAAGTCCTCTTTTTTCAGCTTCAGCAACCCATTCATCTGAATATCCATTTCCATTAAATATTATTCTCTTATGAGATTTAACAATATTAGTTAAGATTGATTGTATTTCAGCATTTAAATCAGAAGCCTTTTCAAGTTTATCTGCAATTTCAGATAAAGTTTCAGCAACTATTGTATTTAAAACAAAGTTACATCCAGAAATTGAAGCTGAAGATGGAACCATTCTAAACTCAAACTTATTTCCTGTAAATGCAAATGGAGAAGTTCTGTTTCTGTCAGTTGCATCTTTTGGAAGAGGCGGTAACGTATTTACTCCAATAGTTAATTCACTTGAAGATATAGAACTTGTAGCTGGACCTTTTTCAATTTGTTCTAATACATCAGTTAATTGATCTCCTAAGAACATAGAAATTATAGCTGGAGGAGCTTCATTAGCACCTAATCTATGATCATTTCCAGCATTAGCAGCTGATACTCTTAATAAATCTGGATATTCATCAACAGCTTTTACTACAGCACAAAGGAATAAAAGGAATTGTTGATTTTCATGTGGAGATTTACCTGGTTCAAGAAGATTCATTCCATCATCAGTACCCATTGACCAGTTGTTATGCTTACCTGATCCGTTTACTCCAGCAAATGGTTTTTCATGAAGTAAACAATATAAATCGTGTTTTGACGCAATTTTCTTCATTATTTCCATTGTAAGTTGGTTGTGATCAGTTGATATATTTGTTGTACTAAATATAGGAGCTAATTCATGTTGAGCAGGAGCAACTTCATTATGCTTAGTTTTAGCTAATATTCCAAGCTTCCAAAGTTCTTCATCTAACTCTTTCATGAAATCAGAAACTCTTTTTGTTAATGTTCCGAAGTAATGATCTTCAAGTTCTTGACCTTTTGAAGGTTTTGCTCCGAATAATGTTCTTCCAGTTAATATAAGATCTTTACGAGCATCATACATTTTTTTGTCAATTAAGAAGTATTCTTGTTCAGGACCTACAGTTGTAATAACTTTTTGAGTAGTAGTATTGCCTAGTGCTCTTAAAACACGTAGAGCTTGACCAGATATAGCTTCCATTGAACGTAATAATGGAGTTTTCTTATCTAAAGCTTCTCCGTTATAAGAACAGAATGCAGTTGGTATGCATAAAGAATCATCTTTAATAAATGCTGGTGAAGTACAATCCCATGCAGTATATCCTCTAGCTTCAAAAGTAGCTCGGAGTCCACCCGAAGGGAAAGAAGATGCATCAGGTTCACCTTTAATTAATTCTTTACCTGAAAATTCTAATAATACGCTTCCGTCTGACGTCGGGTTTATAAAAGAATCATGTTTTTCAGCAGTAATTCCAGTCATTGGTTGGAACCAGTGAGTAAAGTGAGTAGCACCTTTTTCAACAGCCCAATCTTTCATTGCAGATGCAACAATATCTGCAACCTCTGGTTCAAGAGCAGTTCCTTTTTCAATTGTCTTTTTTAAAGCTTTATAAGTAGCCTTTGGAAGACGTTCTTTCATTACAGAATCGTTAAATACATTTGAAGCAAAAATTTCATTGATTTTATTCATTAATAAGATCCCCTTTCAGATATACAATATCATTTAAATTGTTACTAACTAATTACTATAATTGGTGTTTTAATAAAGCTTTTAGATTATAAATATTAAATGGTTAATTAAAAATATAGACTAAAACAGTAATTTATTCCCTTTTAAATTCATATTTGTAATAAAATACATGTGCAAAAAATAAAAAACTAGAGAAATATATTAATATTCTCTAGCTCCATTGCTAAAATTTTTATTTAATTAAACCTAATTTTTCTGACTATTACTAAAATATTCTCCATTAAAACTGCCATAGTCTTAAATCCGATACATTAATTATACTATATTGTTAAATATTTTTCAATACTCAAGTTAGATTTTGATTGCGTCAATTAAAAGTTAATATACAGATTAAGATTATTTTTCCTTATCATCTATATCCTCATACTCAACATCAATAATTTCTCCATTAGTATAATCAGTATAATCATCCGTTGACTCTTTATTAATATCTTGATTTCTATAATTATTCTTAATATCATTTGAATTCTTTTGTTCTTTTTTTACTTTAATAAACCCTATAATTTTCATAATTATATACCCTATTACTCCAATTAATATGAGCCATGGAAGAATACGTATGAATATTGATCCAACTAAAAACACCATGCAAATTGTTCCAATAATATATATATACCTTTTTATTTGTCCATTCATTACAATCAACCTCTATACTGCTTAGTTTTTAGACATTTGAATAAGAATATCTACCTATATCTATCTAATTTATTTATAATTATACTCTACAGCTATAAAATTTACAATGTATAACTTTTATATGATAGCTAGCATCCGTAACACTCCCACTTATACAAAACAATAATCCCTTCTGAAAATTTCCAAAGGGATTACTGTTTGAAATGATTGTATATGTAGCATAGCTGCTCTTTTCTAAGGTGAGATGATTGTATGTGCAGCATAGCTGCTTTTTTTTAATGTGAAATGATCTTATATGCAGCATAGCTGCTCTTTTTTAATGTGTATATCTTATTTTCTCAAAAATTTATTAACTGATATTCCTGCTTGTATTCCTTCATTTATTGCAGTTACAACTAATGATTGACCACGTCTAGCATCACCTGTTGCAAATATTTTAGGAATATTTGTTCTAAAATCTGTTTCTCCTGCTTTTATGTTAGTTCTTGCATCTGACTCTACTCCAAAAACATCTTTAATATAGTTTTGTGATCCTGTGAATCCCATTGCAAGTAATACAAGTTCAGCCTTCCAATTCTTTTCTGACCCTTTAACTGGCACTGGTGAAAATCTTCCACTTTCATCCTTTTTCCATTCAACTTTTACAGTATCAACACTTTCAAGATTTCCATCCGTATCTCCATGAAGAGCTGTAACTGTAGTTAAATATTCTCTTGGATCCTTTCCATATACTTCTATAAATTCTTCTTGGCCATAATCAACCTTAAGAATTTTAGGCCATTCTGGCCATGGATTATTTTCACTTCTTTCTTTACCTGGCTCTCCCATTATTTCAAATTGAACTAATGAACTGCAACCATGTCTAAGTGAAGTTCCAACGCAGTCTGTTCCTGTATCTCCACCGCCAATTACAATTACATTTTTATCTTTTGCAGAAATGTAGTTGTTATCTGAGTGATTTGAATCTAAAAGACTCTTAGTATTAGCTTTTAAGAAATCTACTGCAAAATGAACTCCTTTAACTTCTGATCTACCCTCTGCTTGAATATCTCTAGGTTCAGATGCCCCTGTCGCAAGAACTACTGCATCATATTCATTTAAAATCTCCTTAGCATCATAGTTATCACCAACATTCGCATTGTTCACAAATCTAATTCCTTCTTCCGCCATTAGATGAACTCTTCTTAAGATAACTTCTTTATCAAGCTTCATGTTAGGAATTCCATACATCAATAATCCACCTGGTCTGTCACTTCTTTCAAATACAGTAACTTTATGACCACATTTATTTAACGTATCTGCTGCTGCAAGTCCTGCTGGCCCTGATCCTATTACTGCAACTGTTTTTCCAGTTCTCTTAGCGGGTGGATTTGCCTTAACTGTTTTATTTTCAAAAGCAGTATCAATTATTGCTCTTTCGTTTTCCTTTATAGTAATCGAAGGACCATTTAATCCTGCTGTACATCCAGCTTCACATGGAGCAGGACATACTCTTCCTGTAAATTCTGGGAATGGGTTAGTCTTATTCAATCTTTCATAAGCCAAATCCCATTTGCCTCTATACACTAAATCATTCCATTCAGGAATTAAGTTGTGAAGTGGACATCCTGATACCATCCCTGCAAATAACACTCCTGATTGACAAAATGGAACACCACAATCCATACATCTTGCACCTTGAATACATTGCTTTTCCAATGGAAGTCTTTTATGAAACTCTTTATAATCTTTTAGTCTTTCTTTAGGTTCTCTATTTTTTCCTTCTTCTCTATCATACTCTAAAAATCCTGTTGGTTTACCCATATCATATAACCCCCCTATATTCCTTTAATTTCTTGGAAAGTTTTAATTAATGCTTCATCCTCATCACATCCAAGATTCTTATACTTCTCAACAGTTTCTAATATTCTCTTATAATCCTTTGGAATTATCTTATGGAATTTAGATTTTTCTGTTTCAAAGTTGCACAATATTTTATTTCCCTTAGGAGAACCTGTAACTTTTACATGTTCTTCAATTAAACTATTTAATTCTTCTTCATCTTCTAAGCTTAATTCTTCCAATAAAACCATTTCTTCATTTAAGTTTATTCTGAAATGTTCATCTTCTTCATAAAGGTAAGCAATTCCACCACTCATACCTGCAGCAAAATTAATTCCTGTTTTACCTAAAACAACAACTTTTCCACCTGTCATGTATTCACACCCATGAGCTCCTACGCCTTCAACAACAGCAGTTGCGCCTGAATTTCTAACGCAGAATCTTTCTCCTGCTATACCATTTATAAATATTTTACCTGAAGTTGCACCGTATAAAGCAACATTTCCAACTACAATGTTATCTTCAGCTACAAATGTTGATTTCTTTGGAGGATATACTATAAGCTTACCACCTGATAATCCCTTACCTAAGTAGTCATTAGCATCTCCTTCAACCTCAAAAGTTAATCCTTTTGGAATAAATGATCCAAAACTTTGACCTGCTGACCCATTACACTTAATACTTATAGTATCTTCTGGTAAACCTTCTGATCCATTTGCCTTTGTTATTTCAGATCCAAGAATAGTTCCAAGAGTTCTATCCGTATTAGTTATATCAATTTCTAAATTCATTTTCTCTTTATTTTCTATAGCATTTTTGAATTTTTCTAAGAATACTTTTGCATCTAATACTTTATTTAACTTAAAGTCATATTTCTTAGTTTCATCAAATTTAACAACTTTGCCTTTATATTTATCCGGAGTATAAAGTATAGAACTTAAATCAACACTCTTAGCCTTCCAGCCATGAACATTTTCTCTTTGCTTAAGTTTGTCTACTCTCCCAATCATTTCATCTATATTTCTAAATCCAAGCTTAGCCATGATTTCTCTAAGCTCTTGTGCTATAAAATACATAAAGTTAACAACATATTCTGGTTTTCCTTTAAATCTCTTTCTAAGCTCTTCATTTTGTGTTGCAACTCCAACTGGACAAGTATCTAAATTACAAACTCTCATCATAACACAACCAAGCGTTACAAGTGGTGCAGTTGCAAATCCAAATTCTTCTGCTCCAAGAAGTGCAGCAATAGCTACATCACGACCGCTCATAAGCTTACCATCAACTTCAACTCTAACTCTTTCTCTCAAATCGTTAAGTAATAAAGTTTGATGAGCTTCTGCAAGTCCTAGCTCCCAAGGAAGTCCAGCATTTTTAATAGAGTTCTTAGGTGATGCACCTGTTCCTCCATCATAACCAGAAATTAATATTACTTCAGCTCCACCCTTAGCAACACCAGCTGCAACAGTACCAACTCCACATTCAGAAACTAACTTAACAGATATTCTAGCTCCAGTATTTACATTTTTTAAATCATAAATTAATTGAGCTAAATCTTCTATTGAATAAATATCATGATGTGGTGGTGGTGATATAAGTCCAACACCTGTAGTTGAATGTCTTGTTTTTGCAATCCATGGATAAACCTTAGTTGCTGGTAATTGACCACCTTCTCCTGGTTTTGCTCCTTGTGCTAATTTTATTTGAAGTTCATCTGCATTTACCAAATACTCTGAAGTTACTCCAAATCTACCAGATGCAATTTGCTTTATTGAAGATCTTCTTGAATCTCCATTTTTATCAAGAATCCATCTCTCTTTATCTTCTCCACCTTCTCCAGTATTAGATCTACCACCAATCCTATTCATGGCAATAGCAAGTGCTTCATGAGCTTCCTTAGAAATTGATCCATAAGACATTGCTCCAGTTTTAAATCTCTTAACTATTTCTGAAACTGCTTCAACCTCATCTAATGGAATTTCTTTAGAATTAAAGTTAAAATCTAATAATCCTCTTATATTTATTTCAGCTTCTTCATCATCAATTAATGAAGTATACTCTTTAAATAATTCATAATTTGCTGTCTTAGTAGCTTCTTGAAGTTTGTGAATAGTTAAAGGATTATATAAATGTTCTTCAGTACCATCTCCACCAGATCTAAGTTTTTCATATCCTGGTGAATCTAATGTAAAGTCGGCAGAATAAGTCTTAGGTTTAAATCCATTTCCATGATTTATTTCTGCTTCTTTTTGAATTTCATTTAATCCTATTCCACCAATTCTACTTGTAGTATTGGTAAAATATTTATCAATAACATCTTTACCTATACCTATGGCTTCAAATATTTGAGCTCCTTGATAAGATTGTATTGTTGAAATACCCATTTTAGAAAGTATTTTAGTTATTCCTTTAAGAACTGCTTTGTTATAGTTATAAACTACTTTGCTATAATCCGCTTCAAGTAATCCTTCTTCAATTAATCCTCTTAAAGATTCGTAAGCCATATATGGATTTATAGCTGATGCTCCAAATCCAATTAAAGTTGCAAAATGATGAACTTCTCTTGGCTCTCCACTTTCAAGTATCAATCCAACTGATGTTCTTGTTCCCTTTTTTACTAAATATTGATGAAGTGCTGATACTGCAAGTAATGATGGAATTGGAACTTTTGCTTCGCATACATTTCTATCAGATAATATTAATATAGTATATCCTTTTTCATATGCGTTTTGTGCTTTTTCAAACATCTCATCTAATGCATCTTCTAAAGACCCATCTTTATCAAATACAATATCGATAACTTTTGACCTTAGATTTCCATTATTAAGTGATTTTATTTTAGCTAACTCTTCATCATTTATTATTGGTGAGTCAAGTTTAAGCAATTCACAATTTATTGGTCTATCTTCTAATATGTTGCCTTCTGGCCCTATGTAAACATTAGAAGCTGTAACTATTTCTTCACGAATTGCATCTATAGGTGGATTAGTTACTTGAGCAAATAATTGCTTAAAGTAATTAAATAATGGTTGTGATTGTTTTGATAATACTGCAATCGGAGTATCTACTCCCATTGCTGCTAGTGGTTCTTCACCAATTTTAGCCATTGGAAGCATAGTTGTCTTTACTTCTTCGTAAGTATATCCAAAAGTTTTTTCTAGTCTTTTTCTAGTTTGCTTATCATATTCAATCTTAAATTTTTTACTATTTTTAATTTTATCTAAAGTAACTAAATTTTCTTCTAACCATTCTCCATAAGGATTTTCATTTGCATAAGTATTCTTTAATTCTTCATCACTTATAACTTCTTTCTTAACTGTATCTACAAGTAACATTCTACCTGGCATTAATCTATCTTTCTTTTCAACAATTTCAGGTGGTACATCTAAAGCACCAACTTCTGATGAAAGAATTAGTCTTCTATCTTTAGTTATATAATATCTTGATGGTCTTAAACCATTTCTATCTAAAACTGCACCAACTTTTTCACCATCTGTAAACACGATAGCTGCTGGACCATCCCATGGTTCCATTAATGTAGCATTATATTCATAAAAATCTTTCTTTTCTTTACTCATAGTCTTACTCTTATACCATGGTTCTGGAATTGCCATCATAACTGCTCTAGTTAAATCCATACCATTCATATATAAGAATTCTAAATTATTATCTAAAATTGCAGAATCTGATCCTTCTTTGTTTATAATAGGTAATACTCTGTTTAAATCTTTTCCAAGGACTCTAGATCTTACATTTGTTTCTCTAGAATAAACTTTATTTACATTTCCACGAAGTGTATTAATTTCACCATTGTGAATCATAAATCTGTTTGGATGTGCTCTTTCCCAGCTTGGGAATGTATTAGTACTGTATCTTGAATGAACTAGTGCTAATGATGTTTCAACTCTTTCATCATCTAAGTCTCTATAAAACTCTCTTAATTGTGTAGATAAAAGCATACCTTTATATACAATTGTCTTTGATGAAAAAGATGCTATGTAAAAAGTTTCATTTAAAAATTTACTTATCCATCCAGCTCTTTTTTCTATATTTCTTCTAACAATATATAATTTTCTTTCGAAATCTTTTCCTGATTTTATTCCATTAGGTCTCTTTACAAAAGCTTGCATTATTGCAGGCATTGCTTCTAAAGATGCTTTTCCAAGTATTGAAGAATTTGTTTGAACCTCTCGCCATCCGATTAGTTCAAGATTTTCTTCTTTTGATATATCTTCGAAAAGGCTCATAGCTTCTTTTCTCGCCTTTTCTTCTTGTGGTAAAAACATCATAGCAACAGCATAGTCGCCCTCTGAAGTTAGTTTCATTCCTTTTGATTTTAATTCTTCTTCAAAGAACTTATGAGGTATGTTAAATAATATACCTGCTCCATCCCCAGTATTTTCATCAGCACCTGTGCCACCTCTATGTTCTAATTTTTCTAATATAGTTAGACAGTCTGATAAAATTTCATGAGATTTTTCGCCATCAATGTTTACTATAGTCCCAATTCCACAAGCATCATGTTCAAAACTTGGATTATATAAACCTTGTGCATTCGGATTATTGTTTTCCATTAAAATTCCCCCTTGAGATAATAATATATTCTTTGTGTGTCTTCTTCATAAGTGCGTGCTTTTTTATGTGTGTATATATTTTTTTAGCGAAATAACGAGTAAAAATATCATTTTTTTGATATGGTTACTCGCATTTTTACTATATACTTAAGTTATCATATTTCACTCAATATTAAACTAGCAATATCTTTCATTCTTTTCCCAGAATCCATACTTAATTTTTGCATATATCTAAATGCTTCATTCTCTGTAAGTCCTGAAGTAGACATCAGTTTACCTTTAGCTTTTTCAATAAGCTTTCTATCTTCTATAGTATGTTCTAACTTCTCAACCTGGTCTCTTAATTTCTTAATCCTCTTTTTACCTTGAAATATTAAATCAATGGCATTTGTTAAGAGCACATTAGAAATTTTAGTACCAATACAATATATATCAGTATCCTCTTCTATAAATGACCTATAAGGTTCATTTACAATGGCTAAAAAACTAGTTGTATCTACTAATGTTTCATAGACATCTAGCAAACTCATATCCTTGAATTTATATCCAGCTAATACTAAGTCTGGGGGATATTGCATAACTAATCTAATTAATTCATTTCCTGACGTACACAGTCCTATAATGTCATAGCCCTCTTGAATTAGTAAATTCTTCAATTTATTGCCTGTCTCAATATTGCTTAAAGCTATAATGAGTTTTCCACCTTGTGCCATTGCAATCCCCACCTTAAATAAAAGTAATTGACATTACTATATTAATATCTATTAAGATAGTTATTTAGCTCCCAGTCATGTACATGAATTCTGTAATCATCCCATTCAGCAGCTTTTGCCTCCACATAGTTATTAAATATATGGTCTCCTAAAGCTTTCTTAGCCAGTGAACTTTCTTTCATGTAATTAACAGCTTCATATAAGTTATTTGGTAAATTATCAATTCCTTGTTCTTTTCTTTCTTCGTTAGTCATATGAAAAATGTTAGCTTCTACTTGAGCTGGTGGTTGTAAATTTTCTTTAATTCCTTCTAATCCAGCATGTAATAAACAAGCTAATACTAAATATGGGTTAGCACTTGGATCTGGGCATCTTAATTCTACTCTAGTTCCAGCTCCACGAGCCGCAGGTACTCTGATTAACGGAGTTCTATTTTTACAAGACCAAGCTAAATAAACTGGTGCTTCATAGCCTGGTACTAATCTTTTATATGAATTAACTAAAGGATTGGTTACAGCTGCAACACCTTTAATATTCTTTAATAATCCAGCAATGAAATTATAAGCTATTTCGCTTAATCCATTAGAATCTTTTTCATTAACGAATGCATTCTTTCCATCTTTGAATAGTGAAATATTAACGTGCATTCCTGAACCATTGATACCAAAGATTGGCTTTGGCATAAATGATGCATATAATCCATGTCTTTGAGCAATAGATTTAACAACTAATTTAAATGTCATAATTCTGTCTGCTGTAGTTAAAGCATCCCCATACTTAAAGTCAATTTCATTTTGGCCCTCAGCAACTTCGTGGTGAGAAGCTTCAATTTCAAATCCCATTTCTTCTAAAGCTAAGGTCATATCACGTCTAGCATTTTCTCCTAAATCGGTAGGTGCTAAATCAAAATATCCAGCTCTATCTTGAGTGTTAGTTGTTGCATTACCTTTTTCATCAGTTTCAAATAAGAAAAATTCACATTCTGGTCCAACATTCATAGTATATCCAAGTTGTGCAGCTTCATCCAAAGCTTTCTTTAATACATATCTTGGATCTCCATCAAAAGGTGTCCCATCAGGTCTGTAAACATCACAAATCAATCTTGCAACTTTACCTTGTTGTGGTCTCCATGGGAATATCACAAAGCTATCTAAATTCGGTCTCAAATTCATATCTGATTCTTCAATTCTAACAAAACCATCAATAGATGATCCGTCAAACATGCACTCATTATTTAGTGCTTTTTCTAACTGCTTATCTGTTATTGCTACATTTTTTAATGCCCCGAAGATATCTGTAAATTGAAGTCTTATAAATTTGACTCCATTTTCCTTAACTAAGTTAATTATATCTTCCTTTGTGTAATTTGCCATTTTACAATGCCCCCCTTTTTGATTTCAAAAAAAAGGCGCACAATAGAAAGGTATAACCATCTATTGAACGCCTTTGTTCAATTCATATATTATTAAAATTATATACTACTCAATCAAACAAATCAAGCCATTTAAAAAATTAATATTTTTATACATCTGTTCCTTAATTATACACTTGCTATTGTAAGCCCAAATTGGATAAATTATTCATTATGCATTATTATTAATAATTATCTTGAACATTTATAGATAAATTGCTACAATTTTATATATAAAATTTATCCGATAGCTAGCATCCGTAACACTACTGTATATATGAAACTCACTTAGTAATCGATTATCCTCAAATCATAGATTTGATATGTCTACCTAAGTTGGAGTTAACGGCTGCACGCTCCTGGATAAGTTCTTCTAAGCTTCAAGTGAAAAAATTGTATTTCCATTAAGGAAACTCAACTTGAAGTTAAGAATCACTTTAAAAAATACATAAAAATATGGGGGCTGTAATTATGAGTACAATTGTAACAAAATTTGGTGGAAGTTCATTGGCAGATGCCAATCAATTTAAAAAGGTTAAGGACATAATATTATCTAATGAAGAAAGAAAATACGTAGTACCTTCCGCACCTGGAAAAAGAAATTCTAAAGATTCAAAGATAACTGATTTATTATATCTTTGTCATGCCCATGTTTCTACCGGAATATCTTTTGATGACGTATTTAATCATATAAAAGATAGGTACTGCGGTATTGTTAAAGATTTAAACTTAGATTTTAATATTACTGAACATTTAGATATCGTAAAAAAGGATCTTGAAGAAGGAGCTTCAAGTGATTATGCTGCAAGTAGAGGTGAATACTTAAACGGCTTAATACTTGCTAACTACTTAGGTTTTGAATTTATTGATGCTAAAGAAGTTATGATATTTAATGCTGATGGTTGTTTAGACTCAGAATCTACTAATTCAGCTCTCAATTCTAAATTATCTAAAGTTTCCAGAGCTGTAATACCTGGATTTTATGGTGCAGATAAAGACGGTAATATAGTCACATTCTCAAGAGGTGGTTCTGATATAACAGGAGCTTTAGTTTCTGCAAGCATCAATGCTGATCTTTATGAAAATTGGACAGATGTTTCTGGTTTCTTAATGGCAGATCCTAGAATAATTAAAAATCCAAAACCAATAAGTAAAATAACTTATACAGAACTTAGAGAACTTTCTTACATGGGTGCTTCAGTGCTACATGAGGATGCAATATTCCCTGTTAGAGAGATTGGTATTCCAATAAATATAAAAAATACAAATAACCCTGAAGATGAAGGTACATTTATAGTAAAAGATACAGATATTCCTACAAAACCAACTACTATAACTGGTATTGCTGGCAAAAAGGATTTTACTGCAATTTCAATTACTAAGGCATCAATGAATTCAGAACTTGGCTTTTGTAGAAAGCTATTATCTATTCTTGAGCAACACAATATCTCATTTGAAAATATGCCTTCTGGAATAGATACAGTATGCCTTGTTATTTCAGATTCTCAATTGAAGCATAAGAAAAAAGTAGTATTAGATGAAATAAAAAGAGCATGTAATCCTGATACTATAGAAGTACATCCAAGCATGGCTATGATTGCAACTGTTGGACGTGGAATGGCTAAACAAAGAGGAACTGCAGCTAAAATATTCACAGCTCTTTCAAATGCTGAAATCAACATAAGAATGATTGACCAAGGTTCTAGCGAAATGAACATCTTAGTCGGTATAGAAAATGATAATTTTGAAAAAGGAATTGCTGCAATATATAATGCTTTTAATTAATACATAAACTACCGAAATAAGGGTAATACATTTGTTCCGGTTGCTGAGGATTTTTATAGGTGATTCTAAGATTATAAGTTGTACCCAAAAAGCTTGCTTCAAAGTCAACTTTGAACAAGCATTTTGGAACAACTTATAATCTAGAATCACAGCTATAAAAATCCTCTTATGCAACACTTCACAAAAGCATTACCCTTATTTCTGGTTCTTGATGTATATTAAAAATATAAGCCTATTTATAGCTTTAATTTAAAATTAGTTGTTAAAACATGGGGATTATGCAGAAAATCTGATATATATAATTTCAATGTTTTATTTACTAAAATATTAAGCGAGATATAGTTATTGTAGATAACTATGTCTCGCTTTTTTTAATCAAACATATGAATTCTTATACTATTTCATTAGATTTTTTAATTTTACTTTTTAAAATTTCAATGACTGCTGGCATTATTGAAAGTATTATTATTCCTATTACTACTAATTCAAAATTCTCTTTTACTATTGAAATATTTCCGAAGAAATATCCTAAAGCTGAAACTCCTAATACCCATAGAACTCCTCCTATTGCATTAAATGAAATAAACGTTCTATAATGCATTTTACCTATTCCAGCTACAAATGGTGCGAGTGTTCGAACTATTGGAATAAATCTTGCAAATATTATTGTTTTTCCACCATACTTCTCATAAAATGCATTGGTTTTATCAAGATGCTCTTGTTTTATAAGTTTTCCTCCACCAATTTTAATGAGCTTACTTCCAAAAAACCTACCTATTTCATAATTTACTGTATCACCTAAAATTGCTGCAACCATCAAAATTCCCACTAATAAATAAATATTAAGTGCTCCTTCAACTGACAATGCTGCTGCTGCAAATATCAAAGAATCCCCTGGTAAAAACGGCGTTACTACTAACCCTGTTTCTAAAAATATTATAATAAATAATATTAAATATGTTTCGAATCCATAGTTATTTATTACCATTCCTAAATATTTATCAAGATGCAGAAATATATCTATTAGATAAGCAAATGTATTCATAATTAATTCCTCCCATACGTTTAAATATTATGTCGACCTATTTTATCACATATGGTTATTATACATTA
The DNA here is from genome assembly GCA_003129525.1 of Clostridium beijerinckii. NCBI lineage: Bacteria > Bacillati > Bacillota > Clostridia > Eubacteriales > Clostridiaceae > Clostridium > Clostridium beijerinckii. The sequence continues at coordinate 186,618 of CP029329.1, forward strand.
TTACCTGTCAAAGTAAAATTAAGATTTCATTAAAAATAATTCTAATATAAAGTGATTCTTAGCTTTAGGTGGAATTTTCTTAATAGGAATACAATTTTTTCTCTATCTAAAGCTTAGAAGAACTTATGCCCACAAGGGGCACAATGTCCAGTAGCTAGCTATCGGACAAACCTTTCAATGTCAAATTATACTTTCCTGATTATTAAAAATGCTCTCTTTTCGTTGCCTCTTATCTTCATACATTCTTTTATCTGCACAACTTAGTAGATCTTTAAAAGTCACACCATCTTTTTTATATTTTGAATACCCTATGCTTACTTGCGTATTTTGTTTGTAAAAAATATGTGAAACACGATTTTTTATAAAAAATTTAATATTTTCTATTTCTTCCTCATTTATGTTTTCTATGAGTGCAATAAATTCGTCTCCTCCAGTTCTACCAACAAAACCATTTTTACCTATTTGATCCTTTATAATTTTAGCTGTTTTTATTATATATTGATCGCCCTTTAGATGTCCAAAATTATCATTGATTAGCTTAGTTTTATCCAAATCAAAAACCATAATATAAAAATGTTTCTTCTTCTCTATTTTTCTTTTAAAAACCTTTTCAAAACCCATCCTATTATACAATCCTGTCATCGAATCGTTATTTGCGCCTTCATTAAGATCATTCATAATCTTTATCATGCGATTACTCCATAGTATTAGATATAATACAAATATAATTGATCCTGCTGTAAAACATATTGAAATTAAAGTTTTAAATTCTCCATTCATTGAATTAGATATCATGTCGAGAAATGTGCCTGCTGAAATTAATCCCAATCCAACAATCATAGAAGCAGATAACAATTTCTTATGTCCAAATTTATTTGAAACCACAAAATTAATCCTTACCATATAAATAAAAAGTAATGCTACAAATACGAATACTATCACTTTTCCTAACTCAATCATGAAAGACTATCCCCCTATATACCATATATTGTTTATTATACCACAAAATTCTGAAATGCAATTTAAAATAACAAAATTATTTTATGTATTAAAAAGCGGATGAATTAGTTTTTTTGATCTGCCTTACTACTTAATTTTATTTCTTAAAGTACCCGTCATTTTGCATTTGTCAAAGTGATAATCAAAATCTTTCTCTGTTAATATTCTATCAAAACAACCATAGAACAGATTGTATTCTACACTAAATCTAGATATTTATCGAAGTGCTTCTCTCTAGTAATTTTTGCATCCCACCTGATAATCCCAGAATCATAAATAAAAATGCGCTTGTGTAATACATGGTATTTCCAAACATAGATGATGCTAGATAAGCAATCACCGTACATATAATACCAATTTCGACTGTTCTACATCTTGCATGGGAGTACTGAAAATTATAACAAGAATTGGCGATATAACCCATATGATAAGCAACAAGGCTGCAGCCTTTTCAATTGCCTGTGGTTGAATATACTCAATGAGTTCACTGACTTTCTTCATGTGATGTATATCATCATAAATATGTTTTATTTTTTTCGATAGATTCGTTATTGATTTCAATCGGAAACCACCTTTCCATTTATTATTTCCATTCTATCAAATTCTTTCTCTGGAAGCACTCATATGTCACCTAGCAATGTTATTAATTAATTTTTCACATTCAAGTACATAAAAATAACAGATCTACAAGTTTGTTTGTCTCTTCCAATACACTCAACTTAGATCTGTTATTTTCTTTCATATTCTTATTGGTCTTGTACTTGAAAATTTTTATTTATTATTAGCTTGTTTTTCTACATAAAATATTCACTGCAAAGTAATATATATACATTACTTTAGAATAAGTCTGGTATAGCTCCTACATTTAAAGTTACAGATTTAGAACTTTTTTCATCTGCAGTTGCTCTCATAGTAACTGGTCCACCTTCTACTGGAGTAATAGTATACATTATTAGATATTTCTTACCTATTTCTGTTGTTAAACCTGTTAGATTAATATCACCAGTATTAGTAAAAGATAATGTCTGTACAGTTCCAGTTGTGTCAATTTCACTACTATCATCTACTAAAAGGTATTTTTTAAATACTATTGTTCCTTCTGCAATAGTATTATCTCTCTTCCAATTTATAATCGAATTTGAAGATTCTATATTTACTGTCATAGCTAGTGTTACTGGAATTCCTGCCACAGCATTATTAGAAGCTGTTATAATACTATCCTCTCCAGAATATATCCCATGATTTAAAATACTGCTATAGGCTATAGTTATATTTACCTTATTTGAATCTGGACTTACATTTCCTGCTGCATCTGTTGCGGTTGCTTTTATTACATGAGCTCCATCAGCTAAACCTGTTGCTGGCGTAAGTGTCCAATGTCCATCGGCATCTGCTTTTACTGTTCCTATAAACGTTGTTCCGTCATACACTTTTACTGTTGAATCAGCTTCTGCTGTTCCGCTTATTGTTGGTGTATTATCGTTTGTTACTGTATTATCGGTTGGCACTTCTATCACAGGTGCAGCTGTACCTATCGTTATATTTACACTATTTGATTTTTCACTTACATTTCCTACTGCATCTGTTGCGGTTGCTGTTATTACATGATTTCCATCTGCTAAAGCTGTTTCTGGTATAAGTGTCCATTTTCCATCTGTATCTGCTTTTACTGTTCCTATAAGCGTTGTTCCGTCATACACTTTTACTGTTAAATTAGCTTCTGCAGTACCTTTTATTGTTGGTGTATTATCGTTTGTTACTGTATTATTGGCTGGAATTGTTATTACCGGTGGTTCTGGTTTTATTGTATCAGGAACTACAACTTGAATAGTTACTCGCTCTAATATTTTTTGATCCGTTTCATTGTTAATAACATTAAATATCCCATCCCCTATATATGATGAATCTTTATAACTTACTGCTCTATAAGCTACAGTAAAGTTGACATCATCACATTTAATCTGCCCATCTTGTATATAATAATTCGCATAAAAACTACCATCAATTTTCTTGTTAGTATTATCAATTGTTATAAAACTTGGTGCATTTACAGCCTCAAAGTTATCTGAATAAGTATCTCTGAAATATATATTTTTAAGTGGATAACTATCTGCTATATTGGCTGTTAATTGAGATATATAATTATCATTTATTTTACTTGCTTCATCTGCATTATTTAGGAAAATATAACTTCCTCCTAATACACCTGCTAACTTTTTAATGTTTTCCTCTCCGGTTTTATTTCCTATATTAATAACAATTGAATTTATACCAAGTTTATAGTTATCACTTTGACTTTTGATATTATTTGCAGTAGCGATAGCATTTTGTAATTCACCATCTGAAATATTTGTACCTATCATTATAACTATATCACGTTCATGACCTTGAGAATTTTTCTGTGTAACAGCTGCTAACGCATCATTCATCCTACTAGAAAGGCTGCTACCAGATGAATCATTAGAAAAAGAATAACTTTCATTACATTTTATATTATTTTTATTAAGTTTAAAATTTATTCCATCTCTAACACTTGCCCGTGATGTTCCACTTCCAGCTTGTACATCATTTACCATCTGATAATTCATATTATTTGAGTTATCCTTAACACAAGCTAGCCATTGTTGCCTGTTAGGTTTTGATTCAACTAGGATTTGATTATTAAAATTAATTGTATAATTAACATTAAATGTTTCTCCTAAATTAACCTTACTAGGTGCTTCCCTCTTTGTATTATTTGAATTTATAATACTCTGCTTAGAAATCCCTTCATCCTTTATAGTTATTGTTGGAGTCTGTATTGCTTTATCTATTAACATGCTATTAAAATTTGTATATGATATAGTGCTATTATTAGTATATGTGGAATTATCAGAATTTGTATATAGACCAAAACCTAATTCCCCATACTTACGACTTTCTGCGTTAACATTGAAAGTTACTTCAATAGGTGCAGATTGTTCCCATAATCCTGTTGCGCTATTTTTAGTGAAATTTATTTGCGGAATAGTTACTGTACGTATTTTTCCACTTCCGTCTAATCCCCCATCATCTACATCTGTGAAATTTTCTCCTAAATCAATATTTAATTTTGCATCTTTAATTGACATGGAATTACCAGTTATTGAACTTTCTCCATTTAATTTGCTTGCAATTGTATTAGAATAATTATTTTCAGGCTCATTGTAATTTCCTCCATCAGCTTTCGCTATAATATAATCCTCATCTTTACCTGACAATAACTGATGTAGTGTTTTTAAATCATTGTTTTGAGTTCCATTGCAGTTACTCAAATCTAAACTAATTATTTTATATCCACTTTCACTTATTGTCTTTATTATATTACTATTTGCATTATAATTAACATCTCCAGACGTAACTAAAATTATAGCTTTATTTTTTCCTTGCTCACCTTTTTCTTGCAATAACCTATTAGCTCTGTCTAATGCACTTTCTATATTCCTATTATTACTGCTATCACTCATGCTAATTTGATCTTGAAAGACTAATCTCAATTTTTCTCTTTCACTTTTTCTTCCAATTAATGAATTATAATTATCACTGTTAGGAAAATTAACATTTTCGTTGTATCCCACGGCATTAAATTTAACGTCTCTTTCTCCTAATATACTTCCATCTAATATACTATTATTAAATCCATTTCTAAAATTTGTATATCGTTGAGAATCATTCATATTTTTTGTTTCATCTACAACAAAAACAGCTTCATCTATCATTCCACTTGATAAAGCAAATGGTTCTGTATTAATATTATATTTTACAGTTATTTCATCTGATGATTTTGCTGGATTCGGAGTATATGAGTTAAAAGTAGCATTTATAATTGGTAAATTACTTACAACTATACTTTGTGTAGTTGTATTTCCAGCAGTATCTGTTGCCTTAAATGTATATGTTCCATCTCCACTTACTACATATGTGGTTGAACTTCCTGGAACTACTGTATTATCTGGTTTTGTTATACTTGCTACTGCTACATTATCGGTTGCTGTTGCAGTTATTTTTCCATCTATTGAACTTTTGTTTAATGTCAATATTGGTGCTTCTTTATCTATATTACTGACTACATAACTTGCTATTTGTGACTCATTTCCATATTGATTTATTCCTTGAGCTTCAATTGTACAATTTTGTGTAACGTCAAAAGAACCTGTATAAACCTTCCATTCACCTATAGTTCCCCCTATGTCAATTCTATATTGCTGTATTGTAGAATCAGATGAATACCCTATAGTTGCAGTAACTTTTGTATTAGTAAGAGTTGTTGGCGTTGCTCTTATAACTGGTGTAGTAGGTGGAGTTGAAGAAGTTAATTTAAAATTAGCTTTATATCCACCTCCAGCAACCACTGTTGGTATAGTTACAGTCGAGGAATTATATCCAGTTTTTGATGCCGTAACTATAGCTTGACCTGCCGGCACATTATTAAGTGTATAGTTTCCATTTGAATCTGTAGTCGCTGTTACAACGCCTCCTGCTGACACTGTAGCTCCTGGTAAATTATTATTATTTGAATCTTGTACATTACCAGTTATGGTAGCTGTATTTGTTGTAGAATCCGTTTTATTAATTAAAAGTTTAACAAAGTCTATTGCATAACCATCACCAGTATGTCCTGATGTTGCATCATCTATTTTTATATATATTTGACCTGTTCTAACTAAATACAAAAATCTTTGAGGAATTTCAAAAGTTATCATTTTACCTCTTGGTCCCGACTGGTCTAAATTATTTATTATATTTGTCAACTCTGGAAAGTCTTGTTCATTTATTGTAGCTGTATATTTTACAGTCCCACTACTTATACCATGAGCTTGTCCCGGTTGGAAGTCATCTACAAACATTTGAATTTTAGCATTTTGCACACTAATATTAGTTAAATCATATGTCATATATACTGGTCTAACGTAATTATCATTATCTGTACTATATAATGTTGCTCCCCAAGAATTTGTTGTTGTATAACTATTATTTTTCTTATATATAGTTCTATCAGTTCTTTGAGTTTTTTCAGTATATCCATCCCTATTTATATTAGTGTCTATAAATCTACTATTATATCCTGATACTACCATAATTCTATCTGTACCATCTTTATCATCTGTTTCAGGATAAAAAGGAAAACTGTGAGTTTCCGTTTCATTTCCAGAAAAAGGATTAACTGATGTCCATCCAAATCCAAAGTTATCTATATCTCCAACCCTAACCATCAATTGAGCTTCACCTGTGCTTTGAAGTGTAACATTTTCAGCTGTCCAATCTCCATTATTAGCATCTGTAGTTGCTGCTGATACAGTAACTCCTGTAAATCCCATTGACCATATCATAATTACAGCTAAAAAGAAACTTATAAATTTTTTGCATGATTTTATTTTTATTTTCATAAATTTATTCCTCCTTTTTTATTTATTTCTAAAAACAACTCCAAAATTAATAGGTTGTTGTACGTTACTGTAACCATTCTCTTTTCTTAAGATAATATCAAATTTAATTGAACTAATTTTTTTTAATGCTGTTGCTTTTTTAGTAGCATCAGTGTATGCGGAAATATCAATAATACTATTATCTATCTTAAAGCTCTTTATATTGCCAGAAATCTCTTGTCCGTCTATAGTAAATTTATATATTTCACTATTATTTTTATATTTTTTCTCTGTATCTTCTACTATTGCCAGATGAAAATCATGTGGATTTCCATTTTTATCATATGAACTTATTGTAATATTATTAAGTTCATTGCTGGTAGTATCTCCATTTACAGATTTTATTTCTACAGCTTGCATTCCAATATCACTTATTTTTTCTTGAATTGCTTGTCTTTCAATTTGTAAGGTAGTTTTAACATCCGAATCAGAAAAAACCTTATTTCCTGTAATAAAAATGCTGTTTACTATTCCTAAGACTATTACTGTTATTCCTAATACAATTATAATCTCTATTAATGTAAATGCAGATTTTTTCTTTTCACTAATAATCCCACCTCCTATTTCCTTATTTTCCATAGTTTCTTTTCTAAAAAGTGACTCAAATCGTATGATGATGCTAAATTTCCAATATCAGCATCAATAGAATTATTATCCGGTGGAATAATCCATCCACCAAATACGGTTTCAAAAATCCCTGAATTTTTTGCTTGAACTCTTTCTACAACTCCAGAATCATAATTAATTGTAACGTCTGACTTATTAATATTTAAATCACCGTCTACTATTATACAGCCATTAATTGTAATATCTTCATCTATGGATAACTTTCCTGCTGTTACTATAACAGAACTCAAGTCATATTTAGGAGCTAAATCAGTTCCTTTATTGGTCACGTATATTACTATATCATTTGTAGTATTAATATCTATCTTTTCCACTCCATCAGTAGACTTTTCTATTTTAATCTCTTTAGTATCATCACCATTAAAAATAGCATACTCACCTTTATTATTTTGTTTATCTAATTCATATGATGTGTCTGAAGCAATATTATGAGTATTAACTAGGTCAGAAAAATCTGTTAATTTCTCATAATCATAATCATATTTTTTAGTAGCTTCTTGATTAAACCTATATACCTTTTGTGCAAATTCCGCTTGCTTGTTATAAATTGCTCCAGTTCCATCATCATTTTCCAAATCAGAAATATAGTGACTTCTCAATACATTCTTATTTCCACCTATCTCATAAACAATTGCACCAGACGACCAAATACTACCACTATTAATACTACCATCAAGATTTTTTGGCCAAATAATTCCACCTGTATTTGGAGTATGACCTTGACCTTTATCAATTTCTCTATTCCAATAATCAGTGAAGTGATTCGCTTTATCAAAAACAGTAGCTTCTTCAAATTTATTAGTTTCCGTATTCCATACTTTATCTACTAATTGCAGTGGATCATAATAACCAAATTGTTCTGTTTCATCTAATGGAACAGAATACGCAATATAATTTCCTATTACTGCTCCAGATTCTCCAGTCTGATATTGGTTAGTTGATTCATCTCTTTCATTTGTATTTATATGAGCAGTTCCCATAATATAAGCTGAATTATTAATATCAATTCTAGACTCATTATCATTTGTGTTAACTATTATAGAACTAGAAGACTTAACCTTATCTACCAAGTTTCCATAAGCATTTTTACTTGTAATATTTTTATCATTAATTCCATAAAAATCCTTTATATATATTTGGGAGTTTTGAGCTTTGAAAGCTAAATCATTATCTATTGCAATTTGCCCTTTGGTTGCATCTTCTTTTTCACCACGATTAACATATAATTTTGAGTTAACTGCTAACTCATTAAGCCCTTTAGTTAAATCATCTCTATAATATTTACCACCCAAGTACACATTTCTTCCATATAAATTTTTATCAATAGTTACTTCTGCATTATTTCTAATATTAAAGCTATTTCTAGTAATTACATTATCATTAAAAGTTACATTTTTACTATTAGCTATCATTATTCCACCATTATACTTTTTATAGCTTCTAGTAGTATCTGCCCCTACATTTGGGGTTTCACCTTCAACAAATATCTCTCCATTATTAACAGTAAAATTATCAGCTCCGGTTACATTCATATTACCATGAACGGTTAATGCTCTATCCTTTGTTGCTAAATATTGATTCATATCTGAAGCTGCCTCTTGATAATATACATCGTCAAAATTTGGAATCACCATATCAAAGGTTTCTACAACATCTCTTTCATTTGTTCTATTAGAAGAATTAGTATTGCCATTAAATTTTTCAGTGTAGAAATTTGAAGTCACTGTTATATTTTCATACTTTTGTTCTGGCGTTATTGTAATTTCTACAGCTTTATGATGCCCTTGAGAAATAGAAATTCTTTTAATTTCTGAAGTTCCCGAAACAACTATAGGATCATGAATTTGTGTAAGTGTTAGAGTTGGTGCAGCATTATTATTGTTAATTCCAAAGTCTACAGTTTTATCTGTAAATTGGATATCATTATAATTTGTTCCTCTTATGCCAACATCAAAAAATTTATGATTTTCTATAGAATTTCTAAGCTTATCTGGAGCTGGCTCATTTTCTCCATTCTCTAATGATTGTGCTATAAAATTCCTAAATGTTCTTTTAAACTCCTCATTAAGTAGCAGCTGCTCAAGATTTTTTGATTCAGTTATAAGATTATTTTTTTCTTCTATATCATCATTTATATCTTTTCGAGATCTAGTCTCTGAAGGCTCTTCATTCTTTAAATTAACAATATTAGCTTTTAATGCTTCGATATCAGCTTCTAAATCCTTATATTTATTATCATTATCTATACTATCAGAGTTACCCTCCGGGCTTTTCAAAGCTTGGACTTTATAATATCCGTATTTAGTTGCAGCATCAAATGTTTTAGCCATTATATTATAAGCAACATCTAATCCAGAATCGGAAGCATATAAGTTTTCAATTCTTTTACTTTCCATTACTCTGGCTTTATAATTTCCAGCCACCATGGACAACATAGCCATTGATACTGTAGTTACAAACATAAAAACAATTACTACCACAATTAAGCTTGCACCTTCTTTTTTTCTTTTCAAGAGCCCCCCTCCTTTCTAAAAAACTTTGATAATATATTATAAGTTATTGATTTCAGCATAGCTGCTTTTTTTATTTATGATCTTGATTGCAGCATAGCTGCTTTTTTTATTAGTGTATATTTTTCTTATAGTATCCTGTAAACAAAGTCCCTTCATTCTTATCACTGATTTGGACTTTAATATCATATAAAGTTCCAAATTCAGCATTTGTATCCGATAAACGATTATTATATATATTTATTTCACCTTTACATAATTCTAAATCTACTGCTAAAGCTTCTTGCTTTTCCATATAAACATTAGCAACCGTTGAAGTCTTATTATAAATATATATTTCTATTTCCGTATCAATTGGCAATGTACCATCCGTTTTTTTATAATTATCAAAATTAATGATTAAATTTTCAGTTATATTCTTCGTAAAACAAAGTAATCTTCTACCTTTATAATCCAAAACTTCAACATCTTCTGTTGTAGAATTTTTGGGTGTTAAATAAATATATATTGCCATTTTATCTTTTTCTGGGTCACTATTACTTACTACTGGTATTTCTTCTTCATCACCACTTTGGAGATATTTTATATATTCTCCAAAATCACTTTTGCCTATATAAATCTTATTAGCTGCTGAATTAAGATTATCATTCCCCAATTTTATACTATCAATAGTGCTATCATTAGAGTTTCGAACTTTTGTAGGTGTTAAAGTTATACTTTCAATATATTGCGCTGTAGCTTCTGTAACCTCATTATTGTTTTCTTCCTTATCGTTATATTTATTATTTAAATATCTTACAAAGTTAGTTCCATTTTTATTAAAACTCATATTATCTATAGTCAGTGTTGTGCTTGTTGGTACTCTAAAACTATTCCCTTGCAATGCTTCAATTACCTTTTTACCTTCTAAGGCAACCTCTTGTTTAACTTGTCCACTTTTAGTTTGCTTTATCATAATAATATATCCTGTATAAACACTTACTGATATTATTGATATTATAGCCATGCTTACTATAACTTCCAACAAAGTAAATCCATATTTTCTCTTATTACTTCTTTTCAAAAAACTCACCCACTTTATTTGCTACTGGATAAAAAAATCATTTAAAAGCTCTTTCTTTATTCAAAATACTAACAATTTTAACTTTTATTGATTTTAACATTGCTTTCATTAGCATCAATTGTAGCTCTTGAGTCATCACCACTTATATTTACTTGAACATCTTTATCAGTCTTATTAAGTATTGTAAGCCTCATCTTTGAATTATCAGTTCCACTTAATTTATTTTCACTTAAGATTTTTAAAACTATGTCTTTTGACTTTGGTACAAATTCTTCTCCAAGTCCATCATAATTCGCCGGAAACGATTGTTTTGACGTTTTATATTTATAATAGTAATTCTCCCCATCTTGAGTTAATATCATTTCCACCGGTTCTTCTGAATTACTATTTCCATAAACATAACTTGTTCTCATATCATCATTTGCTTTACCTAACATTATTTTAGGTAAATCAGAGGTTACTGACTTAACAGAAGCTATAAAATCATTAGTTCTTGTAACTTCTTCTGACTTTGATGATGTTGTAATAGCTGTATTAGATAGTGAGCCTTCTTTTTCGGCAGCAAATGGAACATCCTTGCCATAATTATTATTAAAATCCCACTTTAAATAATCTTCTATTTCATTGTTAATCTTTGGTACTGAATAAATTTCTAAATTAAGAATTCCTTTTATTCCTTTTGTTGTATCCGAACTCAGTTTAATAGAATTAACCACTATTTTTCTTTCATTTTCTTTAATTGTAGTTAACATTTTATATACTCCATCATAACTGCCTTCAAAGGTAACCTGTATCTTAACATATTGTAATGTGTCTTTCTTTTTCTCTTTTGCTTGGTCAGTATTAAAATTATTTTTATTATTTACTTCAGAATTATTTGCAATATTGCTTTTATCACTAGAATTAGCTGGTTTACTATTACTGTCTTCACTATTCCTATTATTATACTTATCTACTATTGACTGCAATGAACTCTCCGCCAAAGTTTGACTTGTCTTATCAGCTTTTTCTACACTATCAGAAACTATAGGTTCAAAGCTAATCTTTCCATCTAACTCATTGTCTTTTAATAATTTATCTAGTTCTAAAATTATATGCTCTTCATTAATAATTGGATAAAATGGCTTAGTTTCATCTTCAACTTTAACTTTCAATAAGTTTGCATCATATTTTTTATCTTCAATAGAATCTATGGTAGCCTTAGCAGTTTCATATTTTTGCTTAACTTCCATCTCTTCCTTAAGTTTTTCTTCAATTGTATTTGTTTGAATTAAATAAATATAATTGTAATATCCAAAAGCAATTACTATAATTCCTAAAATAAAAAGCATTATCTTTTCCTTATTACTTATTTTCATATCATTCAACATCCTTTAACACACATTTTATATCAAAGGAATACTCTCCATTTGATGTATTTTTACTATCCACTGTATTTTTATTATCTATTGAATTAACATAAACAGATTCCATAAGTGGCAACTCACTTAAATTATGTTTTAATTCAGCAATTGATGTTCTATCACTTGATACTCCTTTTATTGATATAGTATTTTCTACTATATCGATATTTTTAAATGAAACCTGACTTGGTAAAGTTGAAGTTATATCTTTTAGAAGAGTATAAGAAACATTATCTCTTTCCTTAATAGAAACAGCTATACCTGTCAGTGAGGTATCATATTGCTTGAGTAAATTTATTTCATTATTTACGGTTTCTGCTTCTTTTAATTTCTCTTGAATTTCATCAGCTCCCAATTTATTTTTATAATCCTTTATACTGTTATCTAGCATAAATATCCTTACAGTATTTGTTATTAAAGTGCTTATAATTAATAAAGCAACAATTGCTATAGTCCCATACATATAAATTTTAAAATTTATCTTTTCTTTGCTTTTTCCTAAATAGGGTTTAAAAAAATTTATATCTTTCATATTACGCCTCCACCTAAACTCTTATGACTGAACCTATGGCATTTATAAAGTCATCAACAGGTTTGCCATCATCCTTTGATTTGAAGGCAATTTTAGTAATTCCGTTTATTTTTGTTTTTATTCCAAGCTTTTCTGTCATATAGTCTTCCATCCCATTTATCTTAGAACTTCCTCCAAAAATAATTATCTTATTCACTTCATTCCCTATATTTCTGTTTTTATAAAATTGAATTATTTTTTCTATTTTTTCTATCCAGTCATCTATAACATATCTAACCTGTATATTTAGTGGGTCTAATTCATCTTTTAAATTTATACTTTTGATTTTAAAATTCTCTATTTCACTAGCTTCAATACCACTTCTTTCTGCTAGCACTTCATTAATATCATTTCCACCATCTTTTATTATTCTAGTAAAGTCTAACTGATCATCTTTATATATATTAACATCGATAAAACTTGCTCCCATATCAATAAAAGCAACTGAATCTTTTGATTTATATTCAAATTCACTATTTATACCTGTAAAATTAATAAATTTATTAACCGCATTATAATTTACGTCTAAAGCATATGGCTTTAAATTTAGTTTTAATAAGAGATTATAATATCCTCTAGCTATTTTTTCTGGATATGCAATAACACGAACATTAAGTTTTTTAGCTTCATTTATTACTTCTTCACCTAAGATTGTTACTTGCAATATATAATCTTCTAAATTTATAGGAAGATATTGTTGGATTTCATATCTTACTACAGTATCCATTTCTTCTTCTTCTACTTTTGGAATTAAAATTTCTCTATTTATAATTAATGTAGAATTAGTTGTGCATGTTGCATATTTAGCATTTATACCATTTTCTTTTAATACTCGAATCAATTTACCATATAATTCTTCTTCTTTTTTTATTTCTCCATCTATAATTGCATTTTTAGGAGTTGGAACTGCGATATATTTATCTATAATTAAATCATTTTTGTAGTACATACCCTCAACTATTTTAATCATCGAGCTTCCCATATCCAAAGCAACAACTTTTCTTTTTTTTTCTGGTGCTAATTTATTAAATTTAATTAATTTCTTTGGTAACTTATTCTTTAAATCTTTTAAATCTATATTCATTAATTTTTTTATATTAAAAGACTTTTTATTTTTATTTGTATCTTCCTTGTTTAGTTGATTACTCATACGCCCTCCACTATATAACCTATTTCTACTATATCATCTTTAATACTTTTATATAAATTGCGTGTAAACTTCGAATTCATTCTACACGCAATTCATTTTATTTAAATCAAATATTTACTTTAATCTACAGCCGGATATACTTGTTTATCCTCATCTCCACCATCTAAAGTTATAGTAGTTCCATCAGCGTCATACATAACAACAAAACTTGTTGCCCCCTTATACTTAGCTACCGGTTCAGTTCCACCATCTATATATGGTAAATAGTCAGCACTGTCTACTGCAGTATCCTCATCTTCTGTGATTTCACCCTCTGATACTGCTTGAGCTACTGCTGTAGCTATAATTTTAGCATTAGCTTGATCTGAAGCCAAATTTGCATTTTCTCTAACGGCACCAAATTTAGGTATTGCTATAGCAGCTAAAATTGCAATAATTGCAATAACAATGATTAATTCGATTAATGTGAATCCTTTCTTCTTTCTCTTTGACACTTGATTCATTTTTCTGATTGATAAATTATTCATTTTAAATCCCTCCTAATTTTTGTATGTTTTATTTTAATGCACTCTGGATCCCACATTGTGCATTAATTGCGTTTTTTAAATTTGAGTATAACTATCAAACATTGGCATCATTATGGAGACTACCATAAATCCAATTACAAGTCCCATTACTACTATTAAAACTGGTTCCATAAGAGCTACTGATGTTTGAATTATTGACTCTAATTCATCATCATAAAAATCAGCTGTCTTATTTAATATGTCATCTAGCGAACCTGTTTCTTCACCTATTTTAATCATTGAATAAAGCATTTCAGGAAATATTTCACTTTCCCTCATTGCAGAATATAAACTTTCTCCTCTCATTACCTTATCTCTTATTTTAAGAAGTGCATTCTCCGCAATCTTATTTCCTGCAACTGTAGAAACTATTTCCAGAGCTTCTATTAGAGGTAATCCACTTGCAATCAGTGTAGATAAAGTCCTTGTAAATCTTGATACTATGATCATTTGATTAAGCTTTTTAAGTATTGGCAATTTTAGTTTCAAATTACTTGAAATAAGAATTCCTTGATCGCTTTTCAAAAAAATCTTAAGTCCAAATGCACTTAATCCTATTAAAATTATTATATAAATCCAATTATTCTTAATTAGATCACTGAGACCAAGCAAAAATCTAGTAGACCAAGGTAAAGTTGTTCCACTTTGTGCAAATATTTCAGTAAATGTAGGCATTACAAAAGTTAGTATAAATATAATTGCTCCAACAGCTACAAAGCTTAGTACTGTAGGGTAAATTAATGCACTTGTCACTTTATTATTAATTTTATTTTCCTTTTCATAATGAGTTGCCATTCTGAGCATTATAGCATCTAAATTACCACTTGCTTCTCCTGATGCTATTAAGGCTACTAACAAATCCGGGAATACATCGCTATGTTTCTTCATTGCATCTGATAAAACTCCACCCTTTTCAACCTCTTCATTTATATCTTTTGTAGCTTCTCTTAATTTTTGATTCTCAATTTGAACGCTCAATATTCCTAAACATGTTAAGATTGGTACTCCTGCATTTAACATCGTATAAAATTGCCTACAAAATACTGATAAATCTTTAAGTTTAACCTTACTATTAAACTTTATTTCAATGTTTTTACTTTGTGATATCTCCTCTATCATTAAAGGGTAATATCCATTACCTGAAATAAAATCCATAACTTCATCTTTAGAATTTGCCTCATAACTTCCTTCTATTTTCTCTCCATCTGAGTTCATAACTCTATATTTAAACTTTCCCATACAAACACCTCTTTTCAATGTACAATTGACAAATGACAATATACAATTATGGATAAAATCCTTTCAGGATTTCTTATAAATATATTTTTAAGCTCTGTAAGAACTTATTCTTTCATTGAAAATGCTACAATTGTTGAAAGTTCTTCGATAGTTGTCATCCCGCTTAAAACAAAATCTTTACATTCACTCTCTAAGGTTTCCATTCCATTTTCAATTGAAATATCTCTAAGGGTATCTGAGTTTTTCCCTGCATTTATAGCCTCTCTATGCTGCCTCGTCATTTCCATAACCTCATATATACCAATTCTTCCAGAGTATCCAGTCTCATTGCAGTATCCACAACCCTTTCCTTTGTGCAAAATAAGTGGTTTATTTACAGCTTGTCCTAAAAATTCTTTTTCATATATACTAGCCTCATATTCTTCTTTACAATTAGCACATATTTTTCTAACTAATCTTTGAGCCATTACTCCAACAACAGATGTTGAAACTAAATATGGTTTAACACCCATGTCTACAAGTCTTACTATAGATGAAGGTGCATCATTTGTATGAAGTGTACTTAAAACTAGATGCCCTGTAATCGCTGCTCTTGTAGCAATTTCTGCTGTTTCTTCATCTCTAATTTCTCCAATCATAACTATATCAGGATCTTGTCTTAATATACTTCTAAGTCCACTTGCAAATGTCAATCCAGTTTTTTCATTTACATTTACTTGATTGATTCCATTCATTGTAAACTCAACCGGATCTTCTACTGTAATTATATTTACACTGTCATCATTTAATTCTCTTAGTATTGCATACAAAGTTGTAGATTTCCCGCTCCCTGTAGGTCCAGTAACTAAAATTATTCCATGAGGATTTGCAATAATCCTATTTAATCTTTCAATATTATCTTCACTCATTCCAAGTTCATTTTTACTCAATGTAGAACCACCAGTATTTAAAATTCTTATAACTATCTTTTCTCCATTAACTATTGGAAGAACTGAGACTCTAAGGTCTATTTCTTTACCACTAACACTCGTCATTATTCTTCCGTCTTGTGGTGTTCTCTTTTCTGCTATATTAAGTCCTGCAAGAATTTTTATTCTAGTAACTAAAGGACCTAAACTTTCTATTCCAAGGGTATTAACTATTTTAAGTTTTCCATCTATTCTATATCTTATCCTTATTTCGTGTTCAAATGGCTCTATGTGTATGTCTGATGCCTTCATTTCTACTGAATTTTTAAATATAGATTCAATCATTTTAACAACTGGTGCACTATTTACATCATTTATATCTTCAGATATTGCTTTAGAATTCTTAATTGATTTTGTACTTTCCTTTGATAGTTGAATTGCCGCATTATGAACTTGTTGGCTACTATAATATATACCTATAAATTTTTTAATATCAGCCGTTCTAGATATAGATGACTCTATTTCAAATCCAGTAGATATTGCAACATCATCGATTGCAAAAATATTTAATGGATCTGCAAGTGCAACTTTAATTTTATTATTATCAAATCCAAATGGTATTAATGTATATTTATCACATAAATTTTGAGGTATTAAAGTTATTGCCTTTCTGTCAAAATTTATTGTATTTAAATCTACTTTTTTTATTCCTGTTTGTTGTTCTATAGATTCTATAATATCGTCTTCTGTTATAATCTTACTATCTACTAATATTTCTCCAAGTTTTTTACCAAGTGCCTTTTGAGACTTCAATGCTTCTTGCAATTGATATCCAGTAATCTTACCTGCATTCACCAGAATGTTGCCTAATCTTCTTTTTTCAGTTGCCATTCTGCGTCTCACCTACCTTTTGTTATTAATTAAACATAAATATGTCCTATAAGATATATTTAACTTTATAGTAATAGTTTAATTTCTTCCTTTAATCAATCAAGTATATATATTTTAAATAATCTATATTAATAGATTCCAATAAAACTTTAATATTTCAACTCCCCATATCATAGAGATCAAACTTCCGATTGCTATACACGGCCCAAATGCTATTTTTTCTTTTGCTTTTTTTAATTTTAAAGCTAAGATAATTATTCCTACTATCCCACCTAATATAATTGCTAAAAATAATCCTAGCAGAATTCCTTTAACTCCTAAAAACAATCCACATACAGTAGCAATTTCAATATCACCCTCGCCCATTCCTTTAGTTAAAAACACTATTAAGCCTATAATTCCAAAGCCTACTGCTCCACCTAAAATCAAATCAACAATTCCACTCCTATAGCTAATAGCTTGAATTACTATAAATATACCTGCTATAATGCCTCCAAAAATCGTGGTACTTGTAAACACAAATTGAGTATCGTAATCAATCATTCCAATAACAATCAAAAGCGATACTAAAATGCAGTATTTCAAAGCAATTAACGTTAATCCAAATTTTAAGTAGACTATTAAATACAATATCCCATTAAGACTTTCTATTAGTGGATATCTTATAGAAATTTTTTCCTTGCAATATTTACATTTTCCTCTAAGAAATATATAACTAAATACAGGAACTAAATCTATAGGGCTTAAGTTATGTTGACATTTTGCACAATGTGATGGTGGAAATGCAATTGATTCTTCTTTAGGAATTCTATAAATGCAAACATTTAAAAAGCTTCCTATAACTAATCCTAAAATAACTATTAAAGCATAATCCAATTTATCACCTTCTCAATATATCTATTACGCGTCCGTTTCATTTGATAAATAATGTAATATTTTACATTATCATCTATTATATTAAATGTTTTTTTATATAATTACAAGTCATTTCAAAAATGTATTAATTAGTATATTTTTTACATAATTTTTGTTTGTTTCTTATATATTACTTTCTTTTATATAAAAAAACCGACCTTTATTAAAATAAAGGTCGGTTGCACTGCAAACTCATCATATATAAAGTGCCCAAGTAAAATATATGAATCATAGTTTCCCTATAAAATATTATATACTATTTGTTATTTTACTTTTAGATAGACAATTTAATTATTAAATTATATGTCTATATAGTACCATATTTTCCCGTATAATTCTACACTTCTTTTAGCAAATTAGCCAAAATATTTTCTTAAATATTTATTAATAATATAGAAAATTTATGAACTATTTTAAAATAAATCTGTTCCCCGGTAATATTATATAACTAGCTAAAATAAAATACACCCAAATGTATTAATTCATTTTATTATTTTTTATCCACTTTTCATATTCTTGATGAGATATTATATCATTATTAACTAATCTTTTTAGATCCATCTCTATTGTTTGCATTCCATACTTTGATCCCATTTGAATAAAACTATTTATCTGCTCATAATTACCTTCTCTAATTAAATTCTTTATACCTGGAGTACATACCATTATTTCCATTGCTGCTGTTCGTCCTGTTCCTGAAGCATTTGGTAATAAAACTTGAGAAACAACTCCTCTTAATAAAGATGATAATTGAATTTTAATTTCATTTTGATGACCAGAATCAAATGAATTTATAATTCTATATATACTATTTGCTGCTCCCATATTATGCAAAGTTGAAAAAACTAAATGCCCAGTTTGTGCTGCTCTTAAAGCTATTTCTATTGTTTCTGGGTCTCTCATTTCTCCTACTAATATAACATCAGGATCTTGTCTAAGTGCTGCTCGAAGTCCCATTGCATAACTTCTAGTATCCTGTCCAATTTCTCTTTGATTTATCATAGATTTATTATTTTCATATATATATTCTATTGGTTCTTCTAAAGTAATTATGTGTTTCTCTTTAGTCATATTTATTTCATTTACCATAGCTGCAAGAGTTGTGCTTTTACCAGAGCCGGTTGGTCCAGTAACAAGCACTAATCCATCACTTAATTCAGTAAAAGTTTTTAAAACAGGAGCATTTACCAAATCTTTAAGTTTGGGTATAGCTTCCTTAATTACTCTCATACATATAGCATAACTTTCCCTACACTTATAAGCATTAACTCTAAAATTTCCAATGCCAGGTCTATTATATTTAAAATCTATCTCCCCATCATTTAAAAATTCATTGAATTTATCGGGTATTAATTCTTTAATATATTCTTCTACTACTTCACTTGGAAGTTTATCATTATTTACATTTACTAAAACTCCATCTATTCTAACCATTGGGGCTAATCCCGAAGTAATATGTAAGTCAGATACATTCCCTATATCTATAGAGTCTATCAATTTGTCTATCTTCAACATTTTATTCTTCCTCTTTCCATCTGTAAAATTATATCGTATAAAGATAAGCTTACTATATTTAAATTATCACTATTTTTCTAAATATGTCAATCTTGTTTATATTTTAACTTTAATATTTTAGAATCATATAAAAACTTTATAGTTCTTTTGTCCACATATAAAAAACACCTCCAATATTGATATTATCTCTATCAATATTAGAGGTGTTTTTGCTTTATTCCGTATACCTTAATAAAGTAATTTTCAATTTATTAATATATCATAAATTAACTATTCATTCCAACCTTCTGGAAATTCAGCGTTGTGATAAACATCTTGAACGTCATCATCATCTTCAAGTAAGTCTAACATTTTTTGGAATTTCTTAGCATCAGCTTCATCTATTTCTGTATATGTATCTGGAATCATTTTAACAGATGCTTCTAAGAATTCAATTCCTGCTGCTTCCAATGCTTCTCGCACCTGTCCAAAGTCTTCTGGAGCTGTAGTTACTATAAATACTTCTTCTTCATCTGATGAGAAATCTTCTGCACCCGCATCTAAGGCAATCATCATTATTTCATCTTCATCTTTATCTTCTTTTTCAATGATAATTTCTCCTTTTTCTTGGAACATGAAGCCTACACATCCTGCAGTTCCCATATTTCCTCCACCTTTAGTAAATGCGCTTCTTACATTTCCTGCAGATCTATTTTTATTATCAGTAAGAGTATCAACTATTACAGCCACTCCACTAGGACCATAACCTTCATAAACTATATTTTCATAATTAACTGATGATAATTCACCAGAAGCCTTTTTTATTGCTTTTGCTATAGTATCATTAGGCATATTTTCAGCCTTTGCTTTGGCAATTGCATCTCTAAGTCTTGAATTTGTATCGGGGCTAGATCCACCATTTTTAACAGCTACAACGATTTCTTTACCTAGTTTAGTAAAAATTTTACCTCTTTTTGCATCTGTCTTACCCTTTTTCGCTTGAATGTTATGCCACTTTGAGTGTCCTGACATGTGTTTTCCTCCTTACTTTAATTTAAATACATAGTTTTTAATAAATAAATGTACAATTCATTATAATTTAAATGCTATATGTTTATACAGATTTTTATTATTACTTATTTTAAAATTAATTGATTTATTTCGAAATATAAAATTCACAAAAATTATACCACATTTTGAACAAATTCACAATATATACTGAGCTCATGCATAAATAGGCTCATCCTCCAGTTTATACTGTAGAAATATACTAAACTTAAATAAATGCATGACCTTCATTTCGACTGGCTATACGCATAAGTGTAGTTTTCACCGAGGGCACCTATATTTTCAAATAAAGTCTATTTCCTTCTTTAAAATAAATTTCTTCTTTACTTTTTCGAACTATTACTTTCCCATTTGTAGCTTCTACAATTTCATTTTCTATATCATTTGAAATTGTCTTTTCTGATAATATATATACAGTTACTTTATCGCTATATTCTGTATCCTCTATGTGCCAAGAATTTTGTCCGCATATATGTTGAATCTTTCCAAATAAATCATATTCTATTTCAAAACTTAATTTTAGTCCCTCAACCTTTTCTACAATACCTGCAGCTTTTATGGCAATGCTCGCCCCTTTTATATATGCTCTTGTTAATCCTCCAGTACCTAAAAGTATTCCGCCAAAATATCTAGTAACCACAACTGCACAATCTGTTATTCTACTTTTCTTCATTACTTCAAGAATAGGTATTCCTGCTGTTCCTTGTGGTTCTCCATCATCAGAATATCTTTGAATATTCATATTACTTCCAATAATATAAGCAAAGCAATTATGCCTAGCTTGTTTATGCATATTTTTTATTTGATTTACAAAAGCTTTAGCTTCTTCTTCATTTTCAACTCTTTTTGCATATCCAATAAACTCTGATTTCTTTTCTTCAAATCTATCTTCACCGAAATCTCTTATTGTAATATAGGACATCTATACATAACCCCTTTCCAATTAACAATGCGCAGTTCACAATGTACAATTACAGTAGAAATCTTTATAAGACTTCTTAAAATATATATTTTAAGTTACGTAGTAACTTGTTCCTCAATTGTGAATTGTGAAAATTATATAATCTCATCTATATTATATAATATTGAATTAGTCAACAGTTTATTCATTAATCATCTGATTTAGATTGATTCTTAACCTTTTCATAAATCAGTTCTTCTTTAAGTATTCTCATACCCTTTTCAATCTTAAGTTTATCAGTTTGATAAAATGCTATTCTAAAAGAATCTTGTCCATCATTTTTTGATGTAAAAAACATAACGGCCGGAGTAATATATACATTTCTTTGTCTAAGTCGCATAAAAAGCTCCTTTGTATTCATCATATAATTTTCATTTAAAGTTAAATAAAAATTTAAACCTCCCTTTGGATCTTTATATGTTAATATGTCTTTAAATTCATTATCTAATAAGGATTTCATATATGTATATCTCTTTATATATTCATCATTTAAAATTTTTATATTTTTCTTCCATTTGTTATCTGAAATATATAGTTCTAATGCTCTTTGCATTAAGCTTGAAGTTGTTATATCTGTGTTATGTTTAGAACTTTGAAGTATTTCTCTCAAGATTGTTGGTGCTACTAGATATCCTAATCTTATTCCTGGAAGAAATATTTTTGAAAAACTTTTTATATAAATAACCCTGTCATTTTTATCAAGCCATTTAAATGGTATATATTCTAAGGAATTTTCATATATAAGTTCTGATAAATAATCATCTTCAATTATGTAAAAATCATAAATCTCTGCAAGCTCTAAAATTCTTTTTTTCTTTTTTAAGCTATAACTTGTTCCTGTTGGATTTTGAAAATAACTCATTGTATAAAAACATCTTATTTCATTTTTTTGAAGTATTTTTTCAAATTTAACTAAGTTTATTCCATCTTCTTCAATTGGTACTTCAAATAAATTAACCTTTCTCCATTTAAAAACTGATAATGCACCTGCATATGTTGGCTTTTCAACTATTATATTATCATTTATATTTAATATTCCCTTAGAAGCTATATCAATTCCTTGTTGAGCTCCGGATACAATTATTATATCTTCATTATTTAATTTATAATCCCAAAATACCTTGTTTATTGTATATATCAGATTAGTGTATCCATTTCTATTATCAGAAAGCAATGCATTAGCACCATCTCTTTCTAAAACTTCATTTATAATATGTTTTAAATCATCTATAGGGAATAATACTTCTGATGTAGTTTCTCCTGTAAAATCTACTACATCCGTTAAATCTTCCATAGATATTTTTTTCAAAGTCTTTGAATACTCTCGCCTAAAGTTTGAAGTAATTTCTTTTCTCTTAGCATAACTTCCACTACCAACTTTTTGATAAGCATATCCTTCAGCTTTAAGCTTATTGTAAGCACTTACTATTGTAACATTATTTACGCCTAGTTTCTTTGATAATTCTCTTATGGTAGAGAGTTTATCTCCCTCTTTTATTTCTCTCTTATCAATTAAATTTTTTATAAAATTAGCCACTTGAATATATTTGGGTACTTCATCATCTTTGAATTTAAAATCTTTGTAAATATCCATAAGCAACCTCTTTTCTTCTAATATTCTAAACCATATATATTCTTCAGAATATTACCATAAATATTCTGAAGAATATACACTCATAAAAATAATGCGATAGCATAATTAAGAACTTTTATCCTGGAAAAATTAGAAGCATTTATTCATTAATTATAACTCTTATACGAATATACATTCTCACTTACCAATTTTTCATTAAAAGATAAGTCCAAATCTTTAGTGTCCTTCATTACCAAGTTTCTTTTAAATAATTCTTTTAATATATCCTCTATTTTTATCTCAAATTCTTTAAATAATTCATCATTTTTTATTTCATATGAACTTAAAAAAATATTTTTTTTATACAGATAATCTAATAAATATTTAGATGCTTCATTTATATACTCATCTAAAAAATTTTCTATATAATCTACAGTGTTTTGTACAATTTCTTTTGTGCATTTTTTATTAAACAAGTTTTCAACTATTAAATTAAAGTTATTATTTAAATTTGTTGCCATTTTTACAGCATCTTTGCTTACAGTATATCCATTTAAATTTAAATATAACTTAGCAAAGCTATCTAAAGATCTAATTAGCACTTCATAAGAGGTAAACGCATTATCATTATGTATATACTTCTTAGTTATCCTTATGTCTTTTATAAGTTTTCCTAAATATACCAAATTCCATATCTTTTTACTTTTATCTAAACTATATTTAGCTTTATTAAAAATATTTTCAATCTCATCATCTCTTGAAAATATTATCTTAGAAGATATAAGTAAATTTCTTATAATCCCTTTCTTCCCATCACTTTCATATAAAGCTAAAAACTTATCTTTATCTAATACTTTTATATGTACCGGTATATCTAATATTTCTGAATATACATCTCTAACCTCATCAAAACCATTTTTGTATACAACAAATAGGTCTATATCAGATTCTTCCCAAAGATCTCCACTAATTATGCTTCCAAATGCAAATATAGCTAATACTTTTTTATTTATTTGTAATATATTTATTAATTTTTCTGATGATTTTTGATAATTTAATATGGATTTTAACATATTTACCTTCACCTTCTTTGTCTAAATAAAACTTGTTAACATTATAGTTGAAAGAAATTTTTATTTAAGTAGACTACCTTTTTAGTTTTTATTCTATTTTAGACCTACTAAATAAAATAGCAAGTCAACTATTAGAAATATGCCTTCCCTTTTAAAACATACAAAAAAGATTCTTAAATAATTGAATCTAAGAATCTTTCCTTTAGTCAAATGGTGGACAATTTTTATCATTCTTATCTATTTCATTAACAAAAATTTTCACTCTTCTTCCTAAGGCATTTATAATATCTTCAACTTCATCATTCATTTTATAACTTAAACTTAAGGCATGCCTAATTTCTTTCCTATCTCCAAATGTATTGGCTTGTATATTCACTGCAGCACTAGTCATATTAGAAACTGAAAAAGCAATAATATTTAAAGCATCTAAAAGAGGTCTTAATTGTCTTGTAAAATAAATTTCAGTTAAATTATCAACTCTAAGAGAATTAATATTATCTCTAATCAAAGTTATACCAATGAGAGTTTCACTTAAATTTTTAATATTATTTAAAAGTTCTTGTTGCTTTGCTTTTATTTCCTCATAACAGTCATTAGTTTCATTAATACTATCAGAATTAGATTCCGTTGTACTTTCATTGGTATTTGTATCACTAGTTTGTGATTCAGTATCCGATGAAGTTTTAGATGTACTTGGGGAAAAAGGATAATTTAAATCATCTGCAAGAGGTCTTTCTTGTTTAGTATGTATATCGCTATCATTTTCTAAATTATCTTGTGAAGTAGTTTCATAAATCCCTTCATATTTTTCGTTTTGTGAATTTTTTTCTTCTTTTTGAGATGTATTCACTTTACTATTCTTTTCTCTGCACTTCTTTGATTTACTTTTTTTAGAACCGCCCTTATACTTTCGCTTTCCCATAGTTATACAGTCCTTAATTAATTCTCATATTTAATATATTAATCAAAATATTTAATTATTCTTGTATAACATAATCTTGAGTCTTGTTATATACCTCATCATCTACTTCAACTAGCATATACGTACCTTCATCTTTATAATCTTCTTCAATTATTCTAGCATTTCTATGTAAAAATGATTGAACATCACCTTTTTCATAAGGTATTAAGTACTCTACTTTTCTGTAATTATAAGGTAATTTTTCTTCTATTAAATTTAAAAATTCTTCTAAATTAGTTCCTTCTTTAGCTGAGACTTCTATTACTTGTGTTTCATCTATGGCTTCTTTTATTATTGCTATTTGTTCTTCACTTGCTTTATCTATTTTATTTAAAACTAATATCATTTCTTTATTTACTACACCAAGCTCATTTAAAACTTCATTTACAGCTATGTACTGTTCTACAGCAGTGTCTGAAGATGTATCTATTACATGACATAAAAGATCTGAAAATATTACTTCTTCTAATGTTGACTTAAATGCTTCTACTAGCTCATGAGGTAACTTTCTTACAAATCCAACTGTATCTGTAAGAGTTATTAATCCCTTCTTGTTCAATGTTATTGCTCTTGTTGTTGAATCTAATGTTGCAAAAAGCATATCTGCTTCAAATACTTTTTCCTTTATTTTATTTTCTTTTTTTGCAGCCAAATCGCAAAGTGCATTTCTCAAAGTAGATTTTCCTGCATTAGTATATCCAACTAAAGATACTTGAGGAATATTTTCTTTATTTCTTTTTTCTCTTTGAACTTCCCTAGTCTTTTTGATTTTTTTAAGTTCATCTTTTAAGTCATATACTGTTTCCATTATATGTCTTCTATCTGTTTCAAGTTTCTTTTCTCCAGGACCTCTCGTACCTATTCCGCCACCTGTTCTAGATAATACTGTCCCTAGTCCTTTTAATCTGCTTAATCTATATTTAAGTTGAGCTAGTTCTACTTGTATTTTAGCTTCCTTTGTCTTAGCTCTAGTTGCGAATATTTCTAGTATTAAAGTAGTTCTATCAATTACTTTTGCACCTATTGCTGCTTCTAAATTCCTAACTTGAGAACCTGAAAGCTCATCATCAAATATTATTACATTTGCTCTTTCTGTTTGTCTCATAGATGCAATTTCTAGAACTTTACCCTTACCTATAAAATACGCCGCATCAATTTTATGTCTACTTTGAAATACTGTATTTAAAACAGGTACATTACAAGCTTCTGAAAGTTCCTTCAATTCTTCTAAACTTTCTTTTGTATCAGAACCAACTAATATTGCTTTTTCTTCTGTTTCTTCTATAACATCATTGGTTTTAATTAAATTCTCTATAAATCTTATTTTGTCTATTATATTTATGGATGTTATTTCTTCTAATGAAAGATTACTTTTTTCTTCAAATTCCAATTTATTATTATACAAAGTAAGCATTCCTAGTGAAAAGTCTATTATTTTTCCATCTATTATTGCTACTGACACAATTGCATCTAATTTTAGTTTTAAAAGTGCTGTTAAATCCAAAGCAGAAAGATTACAATAACCATTTGGATGGGTATGAATTACTCTAATTCCTGATAATCTTTTTTCCTCTATATCTATTATTGGGACTTCAACTGATGTTGAATCTCCAATTGCAACAGACGTAACATTACCTTTTCTATTTATTCCTACACTTACTTCTCTTTCAATGAAACTAGAAACTCTAGAAATTATATTTAAAATTTCTATGTCACAGACTTCATCTTTTAAATTTTTAATAGCATAAATACTCTCTAATTCATCTATTATAGATTTTCTTATTCCTTCAATATTTCCATATATCATATAAACACCTCACATAAGTTATCTTGACAACTTTAATATAATTTTATACTATTAATTCATTAATTACAACTTATTCACTTCTCAATGCACAATTTTGGAACAAGTTACTCAGTAACTTGAAATATATATCTAGAATAAATCTTGTAAAGATTTATTCTTTAGTTATGCATCGTGAACTGTAGATTATAAGTAAGCTGTGCGAATTATAAATAAATATAAAAGGAGTTTTAGAAACAATGGAAGATAAAAAACGTAATATTCTTTTTTCTAAAGAACAAATCAATTCTAGAATAGAGGAACTCGGTAAAGTTATTTCTGAAGATTATAAAGGTAAAAATCTTTATGTCTTATCTTTACTTCGTGGAAGTTTTGTATATGCTGCTGATTTAGTTAGAGCTATAGATTTAAATGTAAAGATTGGATTTATGACTACATCAAGCTATGATAATTGTGAAATTTCTTCAGGATGCGTTAAGGTAGTTAATGATATTTCTGACAACATTGAAGGATGGGACGTTCTTATAGTTGATGATATTGTTGATACTGGTTACACTATGAATTTTGTTTTTAATCATGTAAAAAATTTAAATCCTGCTTCTGTCAAGATTTGTGTTCTTCTTGATAAGCCGTCACGAAGAAAAATTGAGATAAAGCCAGATTATTGTTGTTTTGAAATTGAAGATTTATTTGTAGTTGGATATGGATTGAATTATGGTGATTTCTATAGAAATGTACCTTATGTATTTAATTGGGAATAAAAAGAAGCCTGAGGGCTTCTTTTTTTTATGATCAATTTTCAATTCCCAATTGTCAATGAGGGCGTAAATCTCCAAAGAAAAAACAAGTTTCCAAAAGTGATGTTCCAAATTTTATATTTGGCTAGCAGAACTTTCTCTGTGAGCTTTCTTCATAAATTGATTATTGACAATTGAGCATTGATCATTTTGTTAATTTGCCTTGTTTTGATCATTGGTAGGAAATCCAAAAGTTGTATTTGGTATTTTTCCAACAATAATTGTATCTGAAACTGGTATTTGTGTGCTTATCTCGATATCTTGATTTGTCATTGGTAATTTCAGTCTTATTTTAGCAGTAACATTTAGATATATTTTATGTCTTGTTTGATTAATTCCAGCACTTTCAAATTTTGATTCATAACTTGTATTAATATTCCCCATAGGCTCTATCTGTGTGGTTATTGTAGGTCCTAGATTATAGAAAACACTTTTATTACTCATCCATCCAAAAGGAACTTTTATAGTAGAATTATTCATATCACTTAATTCTTTATTACATTCTGTGGCTAATTTAGATGCTATATAATTTAATTTTATAGTATCTGATTGAACTAAAATTATATTTCCTTGATTATCCTTTTCTATTTTTATCATTTCATCATATTTAAATTCCTGTGATAGAATATCTACACTTTTTTTGTTTATTATATCTAATGTTTGTGATTTTGCCATCATTGTTGCTATTTCTATTATTGACGGCATAACTCTTTTATTAAAGAATCCTATCATTATATTAAAAACAACAATTATAAAAATAATAGCAACTATAAATGATATATATTTATGAGATTTACGTTTAGTATAATATTGCATTATCAACACCTTTATATTGAGTTATTCATTTACTCATATTATAATTATGCTATAATGGTATAAAATATTATTAAATTTACAAAGTGATTTTTAACTTTAGGTTGAGTTCTATTAATATTAATATAATTTAATCTGCTTGAAGCTTAGAAGAACTTATAACCTCAAGGGTCACAATGTACCCTCAAGGGGTACCTCGTCCAGGAGCGTGCAATCGTTATATTTTTACGAATGCTAGCTATCGGATAAACCTTATAATTTTAGGAGGATAAAATGGCAGTTAATAATAACGCAAAAGGAACTAGTAGTACTCCACGAAAGAAAAAGCCAAGAAAGAAAAAAAAATCAAGAAAAATATTTAAAGGCATATCTTTTGGTTTGCTATTTTGTTTTCTGGCAATTTTTGTAATAGGTGCAGGCTATGGTTTTGCTATTATAAAAACTACACCTCCTCTAAATGTTGAAGCCGTATTATCATTAAATCAACCTTCAAGCTTATATGATAGCAATGGAGACTTTATGGATAATCTTCATACAGATGAGGAACGTTATGTTATAGATTCAAAAAAAATACCTACTAACTTAAAAAATGCTTTTGTATCCATAGAAGATGAACGATTCTATTCACACAAAGGAGTAGATATTCAAAGAATTTTAGGTGCAGCATTTCTAGATGTAAAGAAAATAATTACTGGGCAAAAAGGCTTACATGGAGCTTCTACATTAACTCAACAATTACTTAAGAATACTATTTTAACTAATGATGTTTCTTTAGAAAGAAAAATAAAAGAGGCTTATTTATCTATTAATTTAGAAAAAGCATTAACTAAAGATCAAATTTTAACAGCTTATTTGAACACAATCCCATTAGGCGGTCATGCATATGGAATAGAAGCTGCATCTTTATATTACTTTGGCAAAAGTGCTTCTAACTTATCACTTATTGAATGTGCATATCTTGCCGGCATAACTCAAGCTCCAAGCTATTACATGGCTTATAATGAAAATAACCAAAAAGATCCTTCACCATATATTAATAGAACTATTACTGTCTTAAATCAGATGAACAAGTTTAATTATATTGATGAATCTCAATATAATAAGGCGGTTAATGATGTGAAAAATAACGGATTAGTATTTAAATCAAGTAAAAAAGACTATAGATTAAACTATGAATGGTTTGTATATCCTGCTGTATCTCAAGTAAAAGCAGATTTAAAAGAAAAATATAATTATACTGATGAAGAAGCATCAAAATTAATGGTTAATGGTGGTCTTAAAATTTATACATCAATGAACAGACAGCTTCAAGATTTTACTCAAGCTACTTTAGATGATTACAGTAATCTAGGAATTAGTAATAAAGAAGCCTATGATAATGATGGTGTTCCTTTATTACAGGCATCTGCTACTATTATGGATTATAGAACAGGCAATGTAATTGCAATGGTTGGAGGACGTGGTAAACAACAACCACAATCAACCAATAGAGCTTATAATGATTTAAGGCCTATTGGCTCTTCAACTAAACCATTAACAGTATATGGACCTGGAATAGATCAAAAAATCATAACAGCTGCTACACCTATAGATGATGCTCCATTATCTGAACAGATCGGTAAAAAGTATCCGACTAGTGATGGACCTTATAATCCTTTAAATTCTCCCAATGAATACTTAGGGCTCGTTTCTACAAGAGATGCTCTTACTCATTCTAAAAATGTTGATGCTGTTATAACTGAAGATAAGATTGGATTAAAAACCGGTATCTCTTATGGAGAAAAATTAGGACTAAAATATAATTCTGCCTCTAAGACATCAATTGCAGCTGTTGCATTAGGTCAATTTAATAATGATCCTAATGATATAGATGGTGGTAATACTTCTGTCTTAGCCGGAGCATTTGGTACCTTTGGTAATAATGGTATATATACAAAACCTATATTATATACAAAAGTTATTGATGCGACAGGAAGGACTATACTTGAAAATACTAAGCCTAAACAAAATCAAGTTTTTTCCCCACAAACTTCATATATTCTGTATGATATGTTAAAGGGTCCAGTAACTGAGTATAATGCTACTGGTGCAAAATGGGGAGATATCCCTGTTGCTGGTAAGACTGGTACTACTTCTAATTCTACTGATTTATGGTTTTCAGGACTTTCACCGTACCTTTCTGGTTCTGTTTGGGTTGGATATGATAAACCTACAAAACTTCTTGGTAGTTCCAGTGGTTGCGCTGTCATTTGGGGAAAATTAATGGCTAAAGCACATAATGGTTTAAAGGTAACTGATATAGAAATACCTAATAATATAGCCAAAGTTAATGTTTGCAAGGATTCTGGATTACTTCCTAGTTCATTATGTAGCCAAGATTCTAGAGGAAATAGAGTAATTGAAGAATTATTTATTGAAGGAACAGAACCAACAACAACATGCACTACTCACGTTGTTGCTAATGTAAATATATTGAGTAATAAACTTTCGACACCAGGAACACCTTCTTTCTTGACTAAAAGTGTAGTATTTATAAAAAAGGATAATCCTAATCCTATCACAGCAGATTATTCTATGGTTTTACCGTCAGCTTATGACGTTGTAGCTGGAAATTCTGTGCCAGATGTAACTGGAGATTCATCTTCAACAAGTGTTACTATGAGTCCTCCTATTGTAAATAATCCTACTACACCTGATACTAGTAATGATAACAGTAATAACATTACTAATAGCACTAATGATAAGAAAAATAACCATAAGAAAGATAATGCTAACACTCATAATTCTTTAGGTCCTGGTGATATTAATTCTGGAACTGCAGAGCAAACTCTAAATTAAGAAAGTACTTCATAATATAAAAGAGATGATAATCATTACTGATTATCATCTCTTTTATATTAATTTATCTGATAGCTAGCATCCGTAACACTCCCACTATATATGAAACTCCTCTTCCTAAAATCAGAGGAGTAAGCGATTCACACTAAATCATAGATTTAGGTTCTCTGCTTAACTGGGAGATAACGGCTGCACGCTCCTAGACGGGGTGCCCCTTGAGGGTATAAGTTCAACTAAGATTCAGATGGGGATCAAATCCCATCTGAATCAAGTTTCACTTGATTATTGCTTCTTTTTCTGCCCCATCTTTTAATATATTTAATATATTTCCATTTTCAGAACTCACAAAAATTTTCCAACTAATATTTACATCCTTATCATTTTTACCATCTATATTTACAATATAACAAACTTCATATATTTTACTTGCATCCTTATCTATTTTATTATCTGCATAAACTAAATCGGTCTCATTCTTAACAATACCGTCCTTATTAAACTTTTGAAAGTATTCTAATGCTACCTTTTTAGCTTCTTCATCAGAAAGGTTTATTACAGATTCTTTGCATTCTCTTTGCATCGTTGAATTCGAATATCCATCCAGAAAACCACTTTCTTTGTCAATATTTAATTTTATCTCATCAAAATAAAATGGATGTCCATCTTTTTGTTTTGTATATATAAATGAATAATAGGGTAAATATTTCGAGTCATCATTACTATTAATTGTCTTTAATACTACGTCTCCATTATATATGTTTTCTAAATATTTCTCCGCTAAAATCCTAGCATCCTGTAAATTAAATTTAGTTGTATTGGTTGGAATTTCTTTTCTAGCAAAACCAATTACATTATTGTTTTTATCTAAATCTATACCAAAACTTTGAGTTATTATACTTCTATAAACTAGATCGTTCTGACTATTTAATATTTTAATTCTCTCATATTTTATAGCATCTAACTTTTGTTCAGTACATATTGCATTAATTGAATATAGATTAGTTATAAAGCTTTTAGATGCTTTAATATCTCGTGAACCAGGTCCAATAAAATTATATAGTATTATAACTATAATTATAAGAAGGAATAATAAAGTAATACTCCCTATAATACTAGCTTTTTTAAATTTCATTAATAACCTCCTATACTAAGTTCTTATTTTATTATATCATATTTCGACATATTAAAGAAATTAACACGCAAAGATGCATTGTATGTTTTGAATACGTTTTAAATATTTAATCTTCCCTAATCCGATTAAGATAAAATATTATATATTCACTTTACTAATAATTTTTCTAAAAAATTCTCATGACTTGAATTATTCTTAAATTTAGCTTATTCAAACGTATAAAAATGCTTGTTCTTTAGAATTAAATTATTCCTAGAACAAGCATTTTTAATGGATTCCTATATATTCTAATTAATAATTTAATATAAAACTTTTGTAGGATTTTTAATAATCCAATTATTGAAATGTATTATCTAAATTAGCACATATATATTTTTATAATTTATTGTTACTTATGATTTTCTACTTCTGGAAACCATAACGCAATTTCTTCTTTTGCGCTTTCTACAGTATCAGATGCATGAACACAGTTTTCTGTTTTACTTCTCGCATATCTATGCCTTATAGTTCCTTCAGCAGCATCAGTTGGACTAGTTGCGCCATTAATATGTCTTACTCTCGACACTGCATCTTCACCTTTTAAAATTATTGCACATAACGGACTTCTTGTTATAAACGTTATAAGTTCTTCATAAAAATCTTTTCCTTTATGTTGACAGTAATGTTTTTCTGCAATTTCTCTCGTAGCTTGCATAAGTTTTAGTTCTACTATTTTCAATTCATTAGCTTCATAACAGCTTATAATATTTCCTATTATGTTTCTTTCGACTCCATCCGGTTTAATTAATACTACGCTTTTTTGAATCATCTTAAGCCCTCCATATAATGTAAATTATTTGATATTATTGCCCACTATATGAATATTATACTAAACATTCTGAAAATTTAAAATACTTTTATAACTTTATTCCATATTTATTATATTATGATATAATTTTTTTAGAAATAAAAGTTGAAATTTATGATTCTGAAAGAAATCTGGAGGATAATAATGGTTAGATATTCAATAATAGTAGATGGTAAAGTACAAGGCGTTGGCTTTCGATATTTTACTCAAATTGCAGCTCATCCATTAAATTTAACTGGTTGGTGTGAAAACCTTATGGATGGTAAAGTAAAAATTGAAATTCAAGGATCAGAAGAAGACATTCATTCATTTATCTCTAAAATAAAAGAAGGAAATAATTTTTGTAGAGTTGATGATATAGATTTAATTAGTATTCCTCTAATAAATTGTGAAAAAAAATATAAAATTAAATATTAGCTTAGGTATATGAAAGAAATATTTATAATAAAAAATAAAAACACAAATCTTCATTAGATTTGTGTTTAAAAAGTTTTTAGTTGCACTTTAAAGTTCTTGATTTCGCTTAGCGCTTTTTTTATATGTGCAAATCTTCTAATCTTCCTTTTTTCTTTAATTTTAATAACAATTCATTTGGATCTTTATTTATTATAAGCTCTTCTGGAAAATCTATTGATTCAAGCATATTAACAGCTTCTGTAAATTCTCCTATTCGAGTACAAAAATGTGCATCACTATTTATTATTAATTTAGCACCATATTTCTTACACAATAATGCTATTTCTTTGCAATTACTATGACTTCCAATTCTAGATGTAGTAAATGAACTATTATTAATTTCTATTAAAACATCATTTTCTAAAGCACATTTTATTACCTCTTCAAAATTAACTGGAACTCCTGGGTTTCCAAGATGACCTATTATATCAATCTTTCCATTTTTAATTGTATTTATAAAAGCTCTAGTGTTTTCTTCAATATTTCCCACCTTATATACTTCGTCATGTATACTTCCAATTACAATATCCAATTTGTCTAATGTAATATCATCCATATCTAAGTTTCCATCGTAATCAATTATGTTAGCTTCTGTTCCATAAAGCATAGTTACTCCATAAAGCTCTCGTGGTAATACCTTATAATTGTTGAAATACCAAATATGTGGAGAATGCGGCATACTAATTCCATGTTCTGTAGTTCCAAGTACTTTTATTCCCTTTTCAGAAGCAGCTTTTGCATTTTCCATTAATGTTGAATAAGCATGCCCACTAGCTATAGTGTGAGTATGTACATCTAATTCATATTTCATTAAATCACCCTTTTTTATTTATTTCTTAAACTTCAAATTTAACCTCTGTTAAATTTAAAGTTTTGTCATACAATTAATGAGATTAAAAATATGTTTACTATTCATTAATTATAGTTTCTTTAATTATTATATTATCATACTTGCTCTAACTATTAAACTGTGTCAAAACAATGTAACCATTTACCTATTATATTAATTTTAACTTTTTTTATTAATTGGATTATTATTAGTTTTTAATTTAGTAACTAATATCAGATTTCTTTTATGGTCATAATCAATAGAGATAGTTATAAAAAGTTCTTTCCATATAAGCTTCTGATTTCTTATTAAGTTAAATCATAATGTAAAGAAATTAATACTTCATTTGATATAATAAGCCTTAATAGTTTTATTCGCAAGTTGATTCCCCTACTTTAAATAGGTTATAATAATATGGTATTTATTTAGGTTGAGGCACGTTCAAAAAATAGTTTGCCAATATGATTTGTATATTGGAATTGTTATTTTATATCATGTTCCTTATTAAAAATAAATCAGTTTTAGACTAAATAAAAAATGAAAAGGAGGAGTTACTATTCACTTTAAATATAGTATAAACTTATATTTAAAATGAGACTTACTATTATTTATTCTTATTTTGAATAGTACAAAAAATATATGATTAAATTAATTGCAACAGATATGGATGGAACTTTATTAGATGAAAATGGATACTTACCAGAAGGGTTTACTGACGTTTTAGATCGTTTAAGAGCAAATGGTATTAAGTTAGTTATTGCTAGTGGTAGACCTTATTACACATTACAAACCAACTTTGGGCCTATGGGAAGATATTTATCTTATATATGCGAAAATGGTGCTTTAGTTGTTGATAACAATGAGATAATATATAAAAATATTATTGCTAATGATATGGTTCAAAATATAATTACTGAAGTAAAAAAAGTTAAGTCCAATGCTTTAGTTTTATGTTCACCTAATTGTGCATATGCTGAAAATTATTCTGAAGAACAGTTAACTGAAATCAAGAAATATTATACTACTTTAAAGATTGTAGATGATCTAAGTAACGTTAACGATGATATAATTAAAATTACCATTTGTAACTTAGAAGGTGCTGATAATACTTTAGATGGTAAATTTAAAGATCATCTTAACATAGTCTCTACTGCATCAATATGGATTGATATTATGAATAATGGTGTAAATAAAGGAATCGCTCTAAAAAACTTAATGGATACTGATAATATTTCAAAAGAAGAGACTATGGTTCTTGGAGACTATTATAATGATATAGAAATGCTAGAGCAAGCTGAATACAGTTTTGTAATGGAAAATGCTCCAGACGACATGAAACAATATGGGAAATACATAGCTGCAAGTAATGTAGAACATGGAGTTTTAAGAGCTATACTTGAATATGCTCTTTAAAACAATCTCATATTCTATGGGTATTGCGCAACATAGATACCAAAAGTGGACGTTAAGGGGTTAATTCTATAAATTACCGAAATGAAGGTCATGCATTTGTTCGGGTTACTGAGGATTTAGCTGTGAATTTCTAACAGTAGGAGTTGTACCCATTTCTACATGCTCCCAATATACATTGGGACAAGTAAAAATGGAACAACTTCTACTGAAGAAATATCTACAGCTAAATCCTCTGATGTAACGCCTCCACAAAAGCATGACCTTCATTTCTGGTACATAATAAATTAAATATAAGTATAACTTTAGAGACGGTATCTATGGGCAATTTCTCATTAAGATATGCCTATAGAATATTTTTCAATTCTCGCTCCATATATATTCTCTTTCTTTATTTTCCTATTACTTCAAGTATTTCACTCATTCAATGCCTAAAGAAGTCGTATTGCTATCACTTTAAGTATTATATATTAAACTACTTTTCTTAATATTAGAATATACCTAAAAATCACGGTTATAGAATACTTTATTATATGCATTGTCAACCTCAGAAATATAAAAATACTTGCACGAATAAGGCTTAATTTAAAATTACACTAAACAAAGAAATCAGAGTTATGCTTTGCGCAACGTTGCATCAGAGAATTTTCTGGGTATATTTCTTCATTAGAAGTTGTTCCAAAGATGCTTGTTCAAAGCTGCGGCTTTGAGGCTAGCACTTTGGGCACAACTTCTAATGTTAGAAATATCCAGAAAATTCTCAGCAACTGGAGCAAACGCATAACTCTGATTTCGGTTGTTAAGCCGTAAATTTAAATTATCCTCACACTGCAAGTATTTTTATATTTCGTCTGATTCGCAATCCCCGTAATTGTGGGATATTCTTTACATTTCATTTAGCATCCAGATAAAGAAGTTTAAGACTCCAGCATATATAAGCCAAATTAAATATGGAACGAGTAATAATGCTACTTTCTTTCCAGCCTTTTTGTAAAATCTTTTTATTGTTAATATCACAAATAAAATCAACAATACAAGCTCTAAAAATGCCAATCCGTATAGCTTAAATCCAAAGAAAATGAATGTCCATAAGAAATTTAGCAATAATTGTATAGCATAAACAAATAATGCTGAGCTCACATCAATATTATCATATTTTAGTACGTATACCTTATATGAAGCTATTCCCATAAGTATATAAAGTATTGTCCAAACAATTGGAAATACTATTGATGGCGGAGCAAAAATAGGTTTAACTAAATCTCCATATATTAAATTCATATTAGGAATAAGTAATGATGTAATTCCACCTAATAAAAGTGGAATTCCTATTGATATAATTAATGCCATAAATCTAATTTTCTTCTTTTCTCTTGATTTATTTATCATATATTACCACCTCAAGTTTTAAGTAATTTTTTAATTTCACATAACCACTATAATATATGTGCGTCCACTTAAAACTATGTATACTTAATAATAAGTAATTATTTCATAGAAATATATATATCCGAAAATTCTACATCTATCTTTTCTTCTATTGGATTTGTCTCCCAATTTTGATGAATAACTTCACTGTTATATGGTTGTTTGGCCTTTGGCATAGTAATTATAAATTCATTTCCATTATTATTTGATACCAGTTTTATGTTTCCACCTTGAAGTTCAATCAAAGCTTTAGTTAAAAATAATCCAAGCCCACTTCCCTCTTTAAGCCTATTAAAAGCTTTATTCAATTTTGTAAACTTATCAAAAATATAAGGAATGGTTTTTTTATCTATTTTCAGTCCATCATTTGTAACTTTTATAATCACATTATTATCCCCGCAAGTACTTATACTAACATTTATATTCCCACCTATTTTACTATATTTAACAGAGTTTGAAAGTATGTTTAATATGATTCTTGTGATCATTTCTTTGTCACAGTTAACATAAATTTCTTCTTGATCTGCATCAAAAGTTAATGTATTTTCAATTAATTCTATGTATTTGTTAGAAGCAAGGGATACATTTTCCACAAGTTCAACTATATTATGTATTCTTAACTCCGGTATTACATATCCTTCTGAAATTTTATTTGCATCTATAAAATTGTTAATTGTCCTAATAAGCCTTAAACAATTTTGTTTGATAATCTTTCTATTCTTATTAATAGAGTTTATCTTATTTTTGTTTGTATTTTCTTTTAAATAAATTTGATTAACTTGCAATGCGGAGAATATTATATTTATAGGTGTTTTTAACTCATGAGAAATGTTTGCAAAAAATTCTTTTTTAATTTCATCTTCTTCTAAATACTCTTCAAGAACTTTTCTTATCTTTTTATTCTCATTTATTTCACTCATATCATGAATATAAATGATTTCACTTTTTTCATCTATACAAGTTAAAAATATTTCAACTTCTAAATTTGTATGCTTAATTTTTGCAAAATGAACATAATTTCCAGCCTTCTTTATGTCTGATAGTG
This sequence comes from Clostridium beijerinckii, assembly GCA_003129525.1. NCBI lineage: Bacteria > Bacillati > Bacillota > Clostridia > Eubacteriales > Clostridiaceae > Clostridium > Clostridium beijerinckii. Next base: position 225,433 of record CP029329.1, read on the forward strand.
TAATATGAAAATACTTATTAATAAATTCATTCAAATCCATTCCTAAAATTTCCGCGTTTTCATCACCCAAAGTCTCTAATGCTCTTTTATTAATATATTGGAGCTTATTAAGATAAAATAAAAATACACCGCCATAAATAAAATCTATTAATTCATTGTTCTTATCTTGGCTTTTCCCTATCATTACATTAACCTCATTTAGTATTATGTTTCTCTTTTTCAAAATTGAATTAAGTTCCTTTTTTGTTTTTGTTGCTATTTCTATATTGTTATTAATTCTTTTCAATGACCTATCTAATACTTTACTTATTATATAATTGTAAAATTTATAAAAAGTAAAACCTTTTATAAATATTATAATTATAGCAAATTCATTATATCCAATAGTTAAGCATAATAATCCAACATAACAAAATAATATCGCAACTATATATAATATCACTTGTCTGAATTCACCAATAGAAAACTCTTTCCTATTTCTCAGCATATTTTCCGAAGCAGATATACCAGCCCCTACACTTATTATAATACTTATTACAACACTGCCTATAAAAAAAGATAACCTATAATCACTAGAGAGAGTATAATTTACTTTAAACACAATAAACAATAGTATAAATAATATGAAATAAAAAATACACATTATTATACTTTTTAAAGTGCTATTTTTAAATTTAAAAATATTTCCTATTTCGCAGCACTCTAAAGTAGCTTGTATACTAAATAGAAAAACAAAATAAATTATTGGTTGATCTTCAAATAAAGATATGATACCAATAATATTCAAAATAATTATCATAATTGGCACAAAATATTTAAATTCAAAACTTTTCATAAATGTCTTATCAACAAATTTAGTTCTTATTATATTTACATAAATAAAAACTACACTTATTGCCACTGTTATTATATTATTTAATAGAAAATAAATATTAAAATCTTTCTTAAGAACAGAATATATAATTAATAATGTAGCCCCAATAATAATATTTTTTTTATTTTTTAAAAACAAGAGACTTTTATTATCATACATGTCTACTCTCCTTTTTTGAATTCCATACTTACAGTTGTTCCTATATCTTCATTTCTTTTTATTTCTATATTTCCACCTTGTAATTCGACTAACTGTTTAACTACAGAAAGCCCTATTCCAGTTCCACTTTTATGGCCAGTATTATAATTTTCACCAACTGAATATCTATTAAATGCTTTATCTATAAATTCTTTTTCAATTCCACTCCCACTATCTTTTACACATATATTAACATTATCGTTATTATCAGATATTATTACATATATTTTACCACCACTAGGAGTAAATTTCACAGCATTTGAAACTAAATTTAAAATTATTCTAAACATAAATTCATGATCTATGTGTAAATAACATTCTTCTGTATTAGTATCAAAAATCAAATCTACATTATTCCATTTCACATAATCAATTAATGACATTACATCATCTTCAATAACTTCAACTATATTCTTATTTTCTAATCTTGGAACTAAAAAATGAGAATTTATTCTTGAATTATCTATTAAATTGTTAGTTAACTTAATCAATGAAATACAATTTTGTTTGGATATATTATTATATTTCTTTAATACTTCTAAATCTTCCTTTTCAATATAGATTTTTTCAACTTGCATTGCTGAATAAATCACATTTATTGGCGTCTTTAAATCATGACTTATACTTGAAAGAAATTCTGTTCTAATATTCTCTTGAATCTTTCTATTTTCAACTTCTTTTCTTATTTCTTCGGTTTTTACTTTTGAGGTATTATCTTTAATTAATATTAATTTCTTTGTAGAATCTGAATAAGTGGATAACAATTTAGCTTCTACAAACTTTTTTTTATCTCCTACATGAAAAATTGCATTATAATCTTTATTTTGTAAATTGGTTGGAATAAATTCCATATATTTATTTACCTTTTCATTTATTATGTCTCTTATTTTAGAAATACCAGCAAATTTCAAAAATTGTTTATTTACGAATAAAATTCTATCATTATCAGCATTTAAAATTATAATTGGATGGGGCATAAATCTAAAAAATGTTGAGTATAGATATTCCTTGCTTTTTAATATATTTATTGATTGTTCTAATTGTCTATTTCTGACTACTATTTTATCATTTAATTTATCTAATTCTTTATTTTTTTTATTTAATGAGTTAGATAACGTTTTATATGGCTCTTTTATGAGTTTTATAGTAATAACATTCCAAGCTATTGTGAAGTTTATTAGATGTATAATTTCAATTAATATATTACTTATGTCTTTATTATCATTATAAAATCCATATATATTAGTCATTAATATTATTATCGTAGAACTTATATAAATGTTTAAAATATTCCATCCTTTTATTTTTGAATTCACTGATTTTTTCATATTCAAAATTATCTTTACAAATAACGTTGCTTCAATAATGAAACATATTATCTTTATAAAATTATTAATCATATTCGAATAATAAATCAACCCTAAGCTTGCAATAATTAAAATAAGTATACTATAGTATCCTTTATTTAATTCTTTGTTTTTACTATAATACTCACTTAGCGCATAACTAGCGAAAGTTTCTATTAATAAAAAACTTTCTTTACTAAAATCTATGTACATTATAAATTGATTTAAAGCATCTTTTTCATTAATGCTTATTATAAATACACTAGTTGATATAAAAATAATTAATAAAAAAAATATAACAATACTTTTTGAAACATATTGATTATATAGTTTTTTTATCTGATCTATTAATATAAATAAAACTATACTTAGTATTATGTAATAAATTCTAAAAATCAGAGGTATCTTTATCTTTTGATTATAGAATATAAAATTTAATATACAGTATGCAAGTATACTAGTTATACAAATACATATAGCCGTATATTTATTTACAAAAAAACTAGCTGGTACTTTTCTATTTTCTTTCATTTTTCCCCCTGTCCTATGAAAATCATATAAAAATTACAATTTTAATATACCATTTATTCTTATATATTACTTTATTCCACTTAAAATGTATATATTTATAATTTAATTTTCACGCATATGACATAAAGTGAAAAATGATTCAGCTGGTGTTTGATTCCCAACTGAACCTTAGATTTTGTTACTTGAACTTAGCTAACACCTTAAGATTGTTAGCCTCATTTAAAAATGATTTAGTGTGAATCACTTGCTCCTCTGACGTTAGGAAGATAAGATTCATATAAGTAGGAGTGTTACGGATGCTAGCTATCGAATAAATTGAATTTACCTTATTAAAATATTTTAATGACGCACTATTCCACTCTGCCTTAACTTTTCCACAAATATAACTATCAGCTTACTCAATACACCCTTTAATAATAAGCCCGTAATTAATGAAATAAACATGTATATACTTAATATTACTATATCCTTAATTAATATTGAATATATTATTCCTGCCATAACTTGCCTCATTCCATTTATAGCATATGTAAATGGTAAAAATGGAAATAACTTTTGAAATAATATGGGTGTGACTTCAATAGGAAAATTTCCACTTGCACCAGCCATTTGTAGTACTAGTATAACTATAATAATTGCCTTTCCCACATCATGTAATATGCTAGCTGCAGTATAAATAATAGTAACAAATACAATACTAACAAATATACTAAACCCAATATACATTATTGGGTGAATTGCATAACTTTTTAATATAAATAAAGCTCCTATACTTGCAACTATTGCTTGACATATTCCAAGTGAAATAAATAACAGTAATTTTCCTAGATACATTTCATAAGGTCTAATATTGGTTCCATCTTCAAATTTTGGTGCTTCTAATGATAATAAAGCAGATGCTAATAAGCCTCCAACCCATAAACAAAGTACTGTATAAAATGGTGTAGCTGCTGATCCATAATTAGGCCATGAAAATAATCTATTATCTTCTATTTCAACTGGACTTGATATGAAATTACTTTGATTTTCCCAGCTATTTGTTATTATATCTAGCAATTCATCAATTTTATCTTCCTCATCCATATCTCTAAGCTTATCTGCTAGTTCATGAATTTTCTCTTTAGCCTCTGGCACTTTTGCTTTTAATTTATTTAATTCATCATTCGATAAACTTGTGCTATCCTGAGAAACACTTAAAATCTGTTCAATTTCTGGTAATGTATCCCTCCCTTCTTTAACTAAAGTTAATCCATTCTCTAAAATTTCTCCAATTGAATCAAATGCATTTTCAATAGCTGGTACAATCTCCGAATCATAACTATCTGTAGTATCTGCAACTAAAGTATGGACATCATCTATTACTTTTATTGTATCCTTAAGTGTTTGAGTATCTAATCCTTCACCATTATCTAATTTTGTAATTTCTTCATCAGATCTATCAATTAATATTCCAAGTTTTTCATCAATAACATCTAATTTATCAATTGTATTGGAAATTATTTTACTTGTATCCTTCAAATTGCCTTGCATACTTTTCAATGCTTTCACTTGATTATCAATCTGTGATTGTATTGATTTCACAGCCTCTGGAGTTTGAGCATTTTCACCAATTGAAGGCATTTGAATTTCCATATTACTTACATTATTTATAAACTTTTTTAAACTTTTAAGTTTAGACTTGCTCATGATAACTGTTTCTTGTGTTGCTTTAGCAGAATCATATACTGCTCCCAAAGTTTTTCTAGCAACATCCGGCAATATGTTTTCATCAAGATTTTTAAGTTCTATACTTGAAGTATCAAGTATGTTTTCCGACATAACTAAATCTTCTTTTAATAATGGAGATATATCAGATAAATCACTTTGTGTCTTATCTAAAACCGATTGGCTATTATCTAAAAAATCATTAGTTGAATCTAGAGTATCAGATACTGTAGGAATCATGTCATTAGTCTTGTCCAATACTGCTGAAAGGTCTTCTGTTCCTTCAATAGCTCCATCTAATAACGTTTCGAGTTCTGACATATTCTCGTCTAGTTCATAGATATTATCAACTATTTTTCTGATTTTCTCTCTATTTTCTTGTATGTCTACTCCTTTTTCATTAAAAACTCTAAATAATACACCCGAAATAGTTTTTATTATATTATCATCTATTTGATTTTTAATGTTTTTTATTCCTGAATCTGTCATTTTAGGAGCTATTGCATTTTTCTTTTCATTTACGGTATATATTAACTTTGGTTTTACAACATTCTTAGAAACAAACGATGTAGCATTTTTAGAAAAATCCTCTGGTATTTCTATTGTTGCATAATATTTTTCTAATAATAAATCTTGCTTCGCGATTTCTTTATCATTTAGAAAAACCCATCCTAATTTATCATTATCCTTAAGATTTTCAACTAATTCGTTACCTAAATTTATATCCTGTTCTTTAAAAACTGTCCCTTTATCCTCATTTATAACAACAATTTTTATTCCACTAGTATTCGCATACGGATCCCATGAGGCATCTATATTTATTAGTGAATATAACGACGGAATAATTATAAGGACTATAATCATAAGTATTGCTACCCAATTAGTACATATTTTAATCATATCTCTTTTATAAATTCTAAATGCATTCTTCATAATTTAATCCCTCTAATATTACTATTTAATTATCAATGGTCAATATTTGAAAAGTGAGTATTGAACATTGACAATTAGTACTTTAAAATCACCAATTTAATTTAACGTATCAATATAACTTTGGAGTTTCCATCTATGTTATTGTATTAACTGCCCATGATTGAACTCTCTTTCAATTTTTCAATATACTTTCTTCTTTTTTTATTTGTAACTTTTTTAAACAAAATCCCTATAATAATTGATATTATCATAAATGCACATAAGACAATACTATCTCTTATTAATATTGAATATATTATTCCCGCCATTATTTGTCTCATTCCACTTATAGCATAAGTAAATGGCAGTAACGGAAATATCCTTTGGATAATTGATGGATTAACTTCTATAGGAAAATTGCCACTAGTTCCAGCCACTTGTATTACTAGTAATACTACTCCCATTATTATTCCTCCATATCCCCAGACACTTACAGCTGTATAAATTATGATTATGAACACAACGCTGACAAATATAGAATACAATACAAACATTATTGGGTGAACTGCATAAGTGTGCAATATAAATAAAGCACCTATACTAGCTACGATTGCTTGTCCTATTCCTATACATAAAAACAATAGCATTTTACCAAAATATATTTCATTGTGTGTTGGTTTTAACTCTTCTTCCAGTGGTTGTGTTTCTGTTTCAAGTATGATTGAAAGCATATATCCTCCAATCCAAAGACAGAGAACTGTATAAAATGGTGTAACTGTTGAACCATAATTAGGCCATGAAAATAATCTATTATCTTCTATCTCAACTGGACTAGATAAAAAATCACTTTGATCTTGCCAGTCATTAGTTATCATTTCTAATAATTCATCAATGTCCTCTTTATTATCTACTTTTTTAAGTCTTGCTGCTAATTCATGAACGTTATCTTTGATATTAGGGAATTTTTCTTTTAATTTATTTAATTCCTCATTAGATAAATCTGCTGTAGTTGCAAAAGTGTCTAATAACTCTTTAATATCCGGCAAAATATTTTTCCCTTGAGCGGTCATGCTTAATACATGATCTGAAATTTCTCGAATTGAATCAAAGCTACTATTAATTGCGGGCATAATCTCTGAATCATAACTATCTACAATATTTGAAACTAAAGTATGAGCATCATCTAATACCTTTCTAGTATCTGTAAGATTTTGCGTATTTAATTTCTCACCGTTATCTAATTTTGTAATTTCTTCATCAATTCTATTAATTAACATATTAAGTCTCTCATCAATAATATCTAATCGGTCTATTACATTAGAAATTGTTTTACTTTCTTCTTTTAAAGCATCTTGTGCATTTTCTAATGCATTTGCTTGCTTATCTAAACTTTGTTGTACTTTTGCTATTTGTTCTGAATTTTGAAGTGATTCGTCAATTGAAGGTTTAGGAATTTCTATATCACTAAATTTATTAATTAATTTCTTTATACTCTTAAGTTTTGATTTCGCATCATCAACACTTGTTTGGGTTGCTTTAGCTGAATCAACTGCTGTTAATAATGTCTTTTTAGCTACTTCTGGTAATATATTCTCATCAAGATTTTCAAGTATTACACTTGAATTATCAATTAAGTTTTCTGACTTAATTAATTCCTCTTTGATTCTTGGAATATCATAGTCTAAATTACCTTGAGTTTCATCTAAATAATCTTGAGTCTTATTTAGAAATTCATTTGTTGCATCAAGGGTATCCGATGCTATCGGTATAATCTCATTCCCCTTCTCTAATAGCTCAGAAATGTTTATTGTTCCATCAATAGCTTCATCTAATAACACTTCAAGTTCTGGCATATTTTCATCTAATTTATAGACTGAATCTAGTATATTTCTAAGCTGTGGTCTATTTTCTTCTATATCTACTCCCATTTCATCACATGTTCTAAGTAATATTCCTGAAATAGTTTTTACTATATTATCGTTTAATTGACTTTTAACAGTTTTTACACCTGCATCTGTCATTTTAGGGGCTATTGCATTTATCTTTTCATTTACTGTATATATTAACTTAGGCTTCACAATATCCTTTTTAGTTATTGTCGCGACATTTTCCGAAAAGTCTTCTGGTATTTCAATTGTTGCATAATATTTTTCTAATAACAGACCTTCTTTAGCAGTCTCCTTATCAACAAAAATCCATCCTAATTTATCATTATCGTCCAGTTTATCAACTAATTCATTTCCTAGATTTATATCTTTTTCATTAAATACGGTGCCTTTATCTTCATTGATAACTGCTACCTTTATTCCACCAGTGTTTGAATATGGATCCCATGATGCTTCAATATTTATTAAAGAATATAGAGATGGTATAATCATTAAAGCTATTACTACAATTACTGCTGCCCAATTAGTAAATATATTCTTTATATCTCTTTTAAAAATCTTTATTATATTCTTCATATTTCATTACCTCTATTAGAAAATTATTTTCACCCTTTATAGGTACATTGTGACCATTATAGTCATGTGGTACTCTGTGGGTGTAAGTTCAACTAAGTTCAGCTGAAGATAACGCTCCATCTGAAAAATTTCACTTTATTTATAGATTATATCATATAAAAATGACTATAAGTCATTTTTTTGTATTGAATATTAATATAAATTTTATACTTTATATTAATATAATGGTAATTAAAATTCATCCATAAATTTTAATTATCATTATATCTTATACACAAAAAGACTATCACACATTTTATCTATCCAAATTAGATAAAATATATGATAGTCTTTTTTCTACTAATCAGTTATATACCTTGATTAACGAACATCAAGTGAAACTTGATTCAGGTGGGGTTAATCCCCATATGAATCTTAGTTGAACTTATAACCTCAAGGGTCACAATGTCCAGGAGCGTGCAGCCGTTATCTCCCACGTGAAGAAGTGGGAGTGTTACGGATGCTAGTTATCGGATAAAATGGTGCAGGTAACGGGACTTGAACCCGTACGCTATAAAACACACGCACCTCAAGCGTGCCTGTCTGCCAATTCCAGCATACCTGCAAAATATAAATTACTATTTAATGATAATTCATTTTTACTAAAAATTCAAGTAAGTTTTATAAACTATTTAAGATATATAAAAAAAATAACAAGTTAGAAATTCAATATTTACTTGCTATTTTTTGAATATATTTAGCTTAAAAAATGTACATTTAAAAGACTTTTTGTTATTTCCACTATTTTATCTATGTCAAAATAACTTTCTTTCCCATTATAAAGATATTCATACACATGATAATAAGTATCTACTTTATCAACATATTTCTTTGTTTCTCCAAAAGGTATATAATCTATGCTTTTTCCATCTGAAGAATATTTTTCATTTTCAAGCCACGTATTTACGTTAGTTGGACCTGCATTATAAGCAGCAATTGTTAAATCTAAATCACCATCAAAGGTATCATTTAACCTTCTCAGATACCAGCATCCCATTCTAATATTGTATTCTTCGTTATATAAATCATCTTTAGAAAATGTATTAAATCCCATTTCCTTAGCTGCCCATGCTCCTGTTTCAACAGTTATTTGCATAAGCCCTACTGCATTTTTGTGGGACTGTGCATTATCATCAAATTTACTTTCAGTCTTTATTACTGCTAATACAAATAATGGATCTAAATTGTATTGGCTACTATACTTATCTACATATTCTTTATACTTATAAGGAAAAAAATTCTCTTTTATAACATATTTAGAACCTACTCCAATTGCGATTATAACTGCTATTAAGACTATTAGTGTACAAAAGATTTTTCTTATAAATTTCATTACTTTCTCCTTAACTTGGGCACATGAAAAAAAATAACAGATCAAAGATGTGCCGTATATTTTGCATCAGACAAGGAAGTAAGTTTTGCTAATAGTTAACTATTAGCAAAACTTACTGACGCAGTATGATGCAAAATAAACAAACATACTGGTCTATTATTTTTTAAATTGTGCTTTAGCATATTAATTTCATAAAATCAATTAAATCGTAAACTTGCTTTTGCGTGTCAATTAAATCAGTATTATTATCAATGATAATATTGGCATACTCCTTCTTTTCTTCCATAGACATTTGAGAATTTATTCTGCTAACTGCTTCAATCTTAGTTAATTTATCTCTGTTCATAACCCTTTGGATTTGAACCGAATTGTCAGCATATACAAGTATCACATAATCCATTTCAACATTTAAATTATTTTCAATCAAAGTTGGAGCATCTATTATTATTATTTTTTCACCTTTTATTTCATATGCTTTTATATTGTCTTCTATGCTTTGTTTAATATAAGGCATAATAATACTTTCATATTTTATTCTTTGTTTAGGAAATCTAAAGATATGATTTCCAAATTCTTTTCTTCTAAATTCCCCCCTCCAATCAAAGAAACCTGATCCAAATTGTACCCGAACCATTTCTAATATTTGAGGGTTTTTTTCCATTACTTCTTTAGCTATAATATCCGCATCAATAACTTTGAATTTTTCTCTTCTTAAAATATCGGATACAGTACTTTTTCCAGTACCAATTCCCCCTGTTAAACCAACCTTAATCATTTTATATATAAACCACCTTTTCAATGCACAATGCACAGCTCACGATATACAATTAAGGATGAAACTCAAAGAGAAAGTTCCACTAACCAAATATAAAATTGGGATAATCACCTTCCCAAAAAGTATTTCTAAAAATATTTTTAGATTCTATAAGAATTTGTTCCTTAATTGTGCATTGCTATAATTCATTATTTTGCTTCATACCAAGTATGTCCTGTATTTATATCTACATCAAGTGCTACTTTTAATTTAATAGCATTTTCCATTTCACGTATAACTAATTTTTTTACTTCTTCAAGTTCTTCCTTTTTAACATTCAATATAAGTTCATCATGAACTTGTAGAATTAATTCGCTTTTTAGCTTCTTTTCATTTAATTTATTGTAAACATTAACCATAGCAAGTTTTATTATATCAGCTGCACTCCCTTGAATTGGAGCATTCATAGCTAATCTATCTCCTAAAGCCTTTACTATTTTATTGGAAGATTTTATTTCTGGTATGAATCTTTTTCGATTTAAAATAGTTAGTACATATCCTGTATCCTGTGCATCATAAACTATATTTTCTAAGTATTTTTTTATCTTAGGATATCTTTCAAAATAAATAGCCATATATTCTTCTGCTTCTTTTTTTGTAATCTTTAAATCCTTAGCTAAACTAAATGCACCTATACCATATACTATTCCAAAGTTTACAGCTTTTGCTCTACTTCTCATGAGAGAAGTCACTTCATCTAATGGCACTTTAAAAACTTCTGAAGCTGTTTTGGTATGAATATCACTATGTTGTTTAAACGCCTCTATCATATTTTCATCATCTGCAATATGAGCTAAAACTCTTAATTCTATTTGAGAATAATCACAAGAAACAAGTATATCATTTTCCTCCATTGGAATAAATACTTTTCTTATTTCTCTACCTAGTTCATGCCTTATAGGAATATTTTGTAAATTAGGTTCTGTACTTGACAATCTTCCTGTTGTAGTAACAGTTTGATTGAAATTTGAATGAATACGTCCATCCTCATCAATTACATTTTTTAACCCTTCTATATATGTAGAATTAATCTTTGTAACTTGTCTATAATACATTATTTTTGGAATTATCTCATGCTTATCCATTAATTTTTCTAAAACTTCCTGATTAGTTGAATATCCTGTTTTAGTCTTCTTCATTGCTGGCAAATCTAATTTTTCAAATAATATCTTACCTAATTGTTTAGGTGAGCTTATATTAAATTCTTCTTCTGCTAACTTAAAGATTATCTCTTGAGTTTCCTCAATTTCTTTTTTAAATTTTATTTTCAATTCGTCTAACATATCTTCATTTATGTTAAATCCAATGCTCTCCATAGATGAAAGTACATATATTAATGGATGTTCAACTTCATAATAAAGTTTATCCATATTTTCTTCATGAAGTTTTTCTTTTAATTTTTCATAAATTGCTGGTAAATAGCTTGAAAGAATTACTTTAAGATTACTTCCTTCTTCACTTGGATTTTCTCCAACATAATGATTAACAAGCTCTAAAATTTCATATTTATTCTTTGAGGAATCAATTAAATAAGCTGCTATTTCAGTATCAAAATCGAATCCTTTAATTTCAATTTTATATTTGTTTAAAAAGGTAATGAAATTTTTCCCATTATGAATTACCTTCTTAATATTTTCATCTTCCATTAGGACTTTTAAAACTTTTAGAGATTCTTCTCTATTTTTAGAACTTATATCTTTGAAATTTATTATAACACCAGTATTTTCTTCACCTAAAATTAGATATTCAAGTTCTAATTTAGAATATGTAGATGAATCTGTTAGAATATAATCTATATAAATTCTATCTTTCTTCTTTAAAAATAATTCTTTCATATCTTCAATTGTATCTATATTATTAACTTCAACTTTAGATTCTTCTGAAAATGCTTCATCTTTAAACTTGGCTAAAATAGATTTCATTTCAAGTCTCATAAGCATTTTTTTAATTTCTAATACATTTTCTTTTTCATTACAATTAATATCATCTAATGTTATCTCAATTGGAACTTCCCTCATAATAGTAGCAAGTTTTTTAGAAAATATTGCTTGTTCTACATTGTTCTCTAAATTTTCTTTAAGCTTCTTTCCTGGAATATTATCAATGTTCTTTAACACTTCTTCAATGCAACCATATTCTTTTATAAGTTTAAAAGCAGTTTTTTCTCCAACACCTGGAACTCCTGGAATGTTATCAGACTTATCTCCCATAAGTCCCTTAACATCTATAAATTGAGTTGGTGTTACTTCAAATTCATCTATGAAGGTTTTTCTATCATATATTGCTGTTTCACTAACACCCTTTTTAGTAATTACAATTTTAGTAGTATCAGATGCTAATTGAAGTGCATCTTTATCTCCTGTAACTACAAATACTTCAGTTTCATTATTTTCAGCAAATTTAGAAACTGTACCAATTAGGTCATCAGCTTCAAAACCTTCTATTTCAAAAATCTTTATACCCATAAAATTCAACAATTCTTTAATTATAGGAAATTGTTCTGCAAGTTCTGGTGGCATTTTATTTCTTCCTGCCTTATATTCTGCATATTCCTTATGTCTAAAAGTCGGTGCTTTTAAGTCAAAGGTAGCAATTATACTATCTGGATTAATTTCGTCCTTCATCTTAAATAACATATTCATAAAGCCATAAATGGCATTAGTATTTATTCCATCACTATTGTTCATCGGAGGCAATGCATAAAAAGCCCTATTCATAAGTGAATTTGAGTCTAAAATTAATAATTTTTTCATTAAAACCTCCTAAGTTTATCATAAAAATTATTTGCATCCCTGGCATGGTCAAAAAATAAATAGCCAGTATGATAATTTATTATACTATATTATATCCCTTAAAGTATAGATTTATAAACTTTTTTACTTTAGATAATTACTGAAATTAGGTACTTGAGAGAAAATAACAAGTCAATGATGGAAAATAGACTAGCATACTGACTTGTTATTTTTTTCAATGTGACTTAGTATAATAATAAGATTATAAAAATTATTAGTTATGAGGTGATGTAGTTGTTTAATGATTTATTATTAAAATATGCAAAACTTGCCGTTATTAAAGGTATAAATATACAAAAAGATGGTCTATTAGTCATAAATAGTCCTATTGAGTGTAGTTATTTTGCAAATATGATTGCAGAAGAAGCTTATAAAGTTGGTGCTTCTGATGTTGTTATAAATTATAATGATGAGAAATTTAATAAAATTAGATTTAATAATTCTAGCAAAGAAGTTCTTTCTTTCACTCCAGATTTTGAGCGTGATAGATACAATTATTATGTAGAAAAAAATGCTGCCTTTTTAAGTATATCTGCATCTGATCCCGATATTTTCAAAGATGTAGATTCCGATAAAATATCAGCACATCAAAAAAGTAAACGCGTTGCTTTAGAAAAATATCATGATGCTTGTAATTCTAATAAAAATTCATGGTGCATAATTTCAATCCCAACAGAGAATTGGGCTAAGAAGGTATTTAGTAAAGATTCCTCTAAAATCGCCATAGAAAAATTATGGGATGCAATCTTTACTGTTATGAGACTTAAAGAAGATGAGCCTATAGATGCTTGGAATACTCATGTTAATCTTCTTCATAAAAAAGTATCAGAATTAAATTCTCATGAATTTGAATATTTGCACTTCACAAATTCTCTCGGAACTGATTTAAAGGTTGGATTAGCTAAAAATCACATTTGGTGTGGTGGAGAAGATACCACTCAAGATGGTCTTAAATTTATTGCAAATATGCCAACTGAAGAAGTTTATACTACTCCAAAATTAGATGAAGTAAATGGAATTGTATTTAGTTCAAAACCTTTAAGTTACTGTGGAAATTTAATAAATAATTTTTCATTAACCTTCAAAGATGGTAAAGTCATAGATTGCACTGCTGAAACTGGTTTAAATATTTTAAAAGAATTAATAAATACTGATGAAGGTTCAAGTCGTTTAGGTGAAGTTGCTTTAGTACCTTATAATTCTCCAATTTCAAATTCAAATATAATTTTTTACAACACATTATATGATGAAAATGCTTCGTGTCATTTAGCACTTGGTTCTTCATATCCATGTTGCATAAAAAATGGAGAAAACATGACTAAAGATGAGAAAAAAATAGCATGTGCAAATGTTTCATTAACACATGTTGATTTTATGATAGGAACTAAAGATACTAAAATAATTGGTGTAAAAGCTAAAGGAGAAGAATTTCAAGTATTTAGGGATGGGAATTGGGCATAAACGTAGATACCCACAATGGAAATTCTACTTATTTGTATAACTCCACCGAAATTTCATATATACTTCGTCCAAATATGCTTATTCAAAAAGTTAGAGGATCCAAATTTTATCTTTGAATCCTCTAACTTTCTCTGTTATCGCTCGCATTTTAACCAAGCAATTTAGGCATAATTTATAATCTTAAAAGCACTCATCAAAATTTTCAGTAGTCAAATGGTGCCTCTTTATTTCGGGGGATATCTGAATAAGTCTAGCTTTTCCAACCAATATTTATATTAATCTGCTACTACCTTATTTTTAGGTTTACTTCTCTCTATATTACTAAAATGAGTTTTTAATTCATTATTAAGACCTTCTACAAGATTATTAACTTTAGCTTTAAAGTTACGTCTAGCTAGAAATCTTTGAATGTATAACATAATGTATGAGACAAATTTATCTGTAGATTGTTGTTCTTCAATAATTAATTTAGTTGTACCATCTTTTTGTCCTTTAAACATATAAGTTGATACACATGTCGAAGTACATGTAGAAAAACTTGTTGACGATGTAATTTGATATTTTTGATTCTTTATATATTCAGTTATTTCTATTGTACATTCTACTGGCCTTGGTCCTCCAGATTGGATACTTTTTTTAATTTTACATCCCGTTGGATCTTCTTCATTAAAATCAGAAAAATCTTTTTTTGCATTTTTAATAAAAATATTAAATACATCTTCTACTTGATAATCTATTATGCCAAAAGTTTTCATTTCATTCCCACCCCTTAGTGAATTTTACTTATTCATCTATTTTCTTGTGAAATATTCTAAACCCATTGCTTGACGAACTTCTTTTAAAGTATTTGATGCTACTGCTCTAGCTTTATCACTACCATCTTTTAACATTTCATATATTGCATCAATATCTTTTTCAAACTCTATTCTTCTGTTTCTTATTGGTTCAAGTTCAGCTTGCATTACTTCATTTAAATATTTTTTAACCTTCATATCCCCAAGTCCACCACGTTTGTAATGTTCTTTCATTTCTTCTACTACATCCTTATCAGTTGCAAAAACATCTAAATATGTAAATACAGTATTTCCTTCTATTTGTCCCGGATCTTCTACTCTTATATGATTCGCATCTGTATACATTGACATAACTTTCTTTTTAATTGTATCTGCATCATCAGATAAATATATACAATTTCCTATTGATTTGCTCATCTTAGCTTTTCCATCAGTACCAGGTAATCTTCCAGCATTAGAACTTGGAAGAACAGCTTCTGGTTCAACTAAAACTTCTCCATATATAGAATTAAAACTTCTAACAATTTCTCTAGTTTGTTCAATCATAGGTAATTGATCTTCTCCAACCGGAACTGTAGTTGCTTTAAATGCTGTTATATCAGCAGCTTGACTTACAGGATATATAAGGAATCCAGCTGGAATACTGTTTTCAAAGTTCTTCTGTCTTATTTCTTGTTTAACTGTTGGATTTCTTTCTAATCTTGATAATGTAACAAGATTTAAATAATGCATTGTAAGTTCATTTAATTCTGGTATTTGCGATTGTATAAATATATTAGATTTACTTGGGTCAATTCCAACTGCTAGATAATCCAATGCAACTTCTGTTAAACTCTTTTTTATTATTTCAGGGTTTCTTGCATTATCAGTTAAAGCTTGTTGGTCTGCAATCATTATAAAGCTTTCATATAGACCTGACTCTTGAAGTGCTACTCTATTTTTTAAAGAACCTATATAGTGACCTATATGTAATTTCCCAGTTGGTCTATCTCCTGTTAATATTATTTTCTTATCCATTAAAAATTCACTCCTAAACTATAAAAGTAATTAAGCTTCTGGTTTCATTTTACTTTGTACTACTTTATTAATAATTTCTTCCCTTTTATTGCCTAAAACGTTGGCTATCTTTACAGACATGTTCTTTTCTTTATAAATAGCTTCCTTATTTGCCTCAACAAGTTTCATGATTCTTTCTTCCATCTTTTCATATGAAATTAAATCATCATCATGTGCATCTACAATATCCTTTAAACATGTTGCTAATTCTTTTGGGTTTCTATAAACTGCTCTCATTTCTTACTCCTTAACACTCAAAAAATATTTTTTCTAAAAGATTTCTTAATAATTATATTATTACCTAACCACTTAAATATAGGCATCTTTGGACAGTTATTTCTCTCCATATGCTTTAGCTTATAAGTTTCGCTTTATTATATCATTATATATTGGAAAATTCTATATTCAAACATAAAGACTATCTTAAAATAAAACTTTTTAAGATAGTCTGAAAATACATTCTTTATAATTAATTAATACTAATTGTAAACTCATTTGGCACTATCATTACAATACATTTTGCACGTTTCACAACATTTGTTGTAACTGAACCTATCATTCTAGTCAAGCCCCTTTTGGTAGACTTTGTCATAACTATTATTCCTATATTTTCTTCAATTGCCTTCTTTATAATTTCATCTCCTGGATATCCAAAAGTAAAATATGTTTCAGTTTTATAGTCTTTCATCTTTTCTTTAGCTGCTTCTAATATTTCGTCTCCCAATTCTTGAGCAAACTGTATTTCATCAGCAACTATCATTTCGTTTATTAATACCAATTCTTTTACATTCATTATAATAATTTCTACTGAGCCTTTGGGAAATATCTCTTTTACAAACTCCAAAGAATGCATACTTCTTTCAGTTCCATCTATAGGTATTAACACTTTCCTTTTATTCATATCTACTCCCCCTTAAATATCTAGTTAATAATATAAGTATTCTACATACTATCAATAATATCCTCTATTTTTTATATAATGAATATATTTTTTTCTGTTAATTTATAAATAACTAAAAAATAATAATAAATTTAAAGGGTAGTTTGTCATCTTCAAAGTTTTAAGATAACAATCCACCCCGATTTTTATTTCATATTATTTTCTTTCACACACATTACTTTTACTCTAAAATTTCTCCATTAGTTGAAATAGTTACTATTTGCCAAGGAATCATCTTTTCACTTGCTTTTAATGCATTCTTAACTGCATTTACTATTCCTCCACAGCAAGGTACTTCCATTCTTACTACTGTAAGACTTTTTATATCATTCATCTTTAAAATCGCTGTAAGCTTTTCTGAATAATCTCCTTCGTCAAGTTTTGGACAGCCTATTAATGTAATTCTATTTTTTATAAATTTATTATGAAAATCTCCGCATGCATAAGCAGTACAATCTGCTGCTATAAGCAAATTAGCATCGTTGAAATATGTTGCATTAGGTGGTACAAGTTTAATTTGTACTGGCCATTGATTTAATTGTGATGTTACCTCACTAGTACTAGCAACGTTTTTAACTTCTATTTTGTTATGATTTATTACTCTTGATTGTGATCCTGGACAGCCAAATGATATTTTTTCATTTTTATTTACTTCTATATGTTTTTGTTCCATTTTTCTTTTTTCCATATGAATTTGTACAGCTTCTTCATCATATTCTGCCGCTTCACGTTCTTCAAAAGTAATTGCATTAGTTGAACAAGATGGAAGACAATCTCCAAGTCCATCACAATAATCATCACGTAATAACTTTGCTTTCCCATTTACCATACCAATTGCACCTTCATGACATGCATTTGCACAAAGTCCACATCCATTACACTTTTCTTCATCTATTTTAATAACTCTTCTTATCATAAAACCCACCATCCTATATTATTTTTCACATTTACGTACTCTATGATGTTATTATACTGGAATAATAACATCATTTCTGTTTCATTTGCAACAAATAGAATTTAAATATTTTGATTTTGATTAATTAATAAAAATAAGCAAGTTGCTTATTTAGATGAATTCAAAGATAGACTTAAGAAAATATTAGCTATATATTTATTAAATGTATTATGCCTATAATCCGCCGAAATAAAGGTCATGCATTTGTTCCAGTTATTGAATATTTCACAAAAACATGACCTAAATATAATCACATTATCGATTGAATTTTAAAGTAAAGTTAAGTTTTTCATGCTCAAATCTAGTATCTTAGCAGAATGAGTTAAAGCTCCAACCGATATATAATCTACTCCTATTTCTGCTATTTCTTTAATATTGCTTAATTCCACGTTCCCTGAAAATTCTGTTAAAGATCTTTTATTTATGAGCTCCACTGATTTACGAGCCATATCCAAGCTCATATTATCAAGCATTATTATATCTGCCTTTGCGTCTAATGCTTCCTTCACCATTTCTAAATTTTCAGTTTCAACTTCTATTTTTCTAACAAATGACGAATTCTTTCTTACAAGCTCTACAGCATTTTTTATTCCACCAGCTGCACTTATGTGATTATCCTTAAGCATAACTCCATCTGATAAATTAAACCTGTGATTTTCTCCACCTCCAACTTTCACTGAATATTTTTCTAATATTCTAAGATTTGGAGTTGTTTTTCTAGTATCTAATAACTTTGCATTTGTGTGCTTTATTTCTTGAATATATTTATTGGTTAAGGTAGCTATTCCACTCATTCTTTGTAATAAGTTCAATGCTATTCTTTCCCCAATCAATAAATTCCTAGTGCTTCCTTTTAAAAATCCCACTTTATCTTTTGGATATACCGTATCCCCATCACATTTATATAATTCAACTTCCACATTTCCGAGTATATCAAATACTCTTTTGAAAACTTCAAGCCCTGCAATTATTCCTTCTTCTTTGCATAATAACTCTACTGTAGAAATGCTTTTTGTGTCTACAATTGAATTTGTTGTTATATCTTCACTTGGAATATCTTCTATAAGTGCATTCTTTATTATCTTATCTACAACTAAGTAATTCATCATCTAGCTTCCCACCCTTTTCTTTTATAACTTTCATAGCCAATTCTTTATTTTCATTTGCTATTTCTTCAATTGATTTATTTAATTTATCCACAGTAGAAACTTTAATTTCCAAATTATCCACAATATTGTTAATCGAAAGTGCAGCTCTTCTTGAAAATACAAGTCCTTCAAGTAAAGAATTGCTTGCTAGTCTATTAGCTCCATGTATTCCTGTACAACTTATTTCTCCAACTGCATATAAATTTTCCATAGATGTTTTAGAATTTAAATCTACCTTTATACCACCCATAAAAAAATGCTGAGCTGGTGAAACTTTAATATATTCTTTTGCTATATCTGTTCCTCTCTTTAAACACTCTTTATAAATAGTTGAAAATCTATTTATTATATAATCTTGTCCCAAAAATCTTATATCTAAATTTACATAAGGTGTCTCTGTTTCTCTTATTTGCTTATAAACCGCTTCTGAAACCACATCTCTTGGCAAAAGTTCATTTACAAACCTTTCACCTTTTACATTGGTAAGGATTCCACCTTCTCCTCTTAAAGACTCAGATATTAAAAATCTCCTTACATTATTTTCTTCCTCATAAAATGCTGTTGGATGAATTTGAATATAATTAACATCCTTTAGCTCTATGTTATGTTTTGCAGCAACCGCTAGTCCATCTCCTGTTAATATTCTTTGACTTGTTGAATTATTAAACAATCCACCTATCCCGCCAGTTGCAATGACTAAGGATTTTGCATAAACATTTATTTGCTCATTTTCTTTTACCAATATAGCTCCAATACATTCATTTTCCTTTTCTATGATATCTATAAAATAAGTATCTTCATAAACATTTATATTATCTTTTTGTTTAACTTTTTCAATAAGAATCTTAGCTGTGTTTTCCCCTGTATTATCCTTTGTGTGCACTATTCTATTTATAGAGTGTGCACCCTCTTTAGTAAAATTTAAACTATTGTCTTCATTTCTATCAAATTTCAAACCTATATTTATTAAGCTTTTTACATTATACATAGATTCCGATGTTAATACTTTTACTGCTTCTAAATCATTTTTGTACTTTCCAGCTTTTAAAGTATCCTCTATATATGAAGGAATGTCCTTTTCACCTCTTGCAACAGATATTCCCCCTTGAGCTAAATAAGTATTAGTACAACTAATTTTATCCTTGCATACAACTAAAACATTTAAATCTTTTCTTAAATTTAATGCACAATAAAGGCCTGATACCCCTGAACCTATTATTAATACATCAACAAATTTATTCATACCTAATTGCCTGACTTATTTGTAGTTTCTGTATATTGTAATTTATCTGTAGTTTCTATAGATCCCAATATATGCATGTTCTCTAAACATCTTAGAGCTTTTATTCTAATATTTTCATCTAAAGTTATTTCATTGTGCATATTTAATAGGGCATCATATAAATTTTCAAGGGTTGTCTTCTTCATATCTTGACAACATATACTATCTCCAGGAATGAAAAAGCTTTTATTAGGATTTTTCTTATTTAATTCATGTAAAATTCCTTCTTCTGTTCCTATTATAAACTCATTCCCCTCATCACTAGTTGCATAGTCTATTATCCCACTTGTACTTCCTATATAATCTGCTATATCTCTAATTTCTTTGGTACACTCTGGATGCACTAATACTTTTGCATCTTTATGTTTTTCTTTTTCCTTTAATATATCCTCTCTGCTGATTTTATTATGACATCTACAAAATCCATCCCATAATATAAATTCTTTTTCCGGGAAAAATTCTGAAATATATCCACCTAGATTTCTATCTGGTAAAAACATTATTTGCTTATTAGGTACATTTTTTAATATCTTTAATGCACTTGAAGATGTTACCGCTACATCACAATGAGCCTTTACATTGTATGTTGAATTTATATAACATACTACATAAGCCTCTGGATATTTTTTCTTTAACTCTACTACAGCCTGTCCACTAGCCATATCAGCCATTGAACATCCTGCACTAGGACATGGCATTAAAACTGTTTTTTGTGGTGATAAAATTTTTGCACTTTCAGCCATAAACCTAACTCCACAAAACATTATAACTTCTTCGTTACACTCTCTAGCTATTTTACTTAAATAATAGGAATCTCCTACAAAATCTGCTAGTTCTTGTATAGCTCCTGGTTGATAATAATGAGCAAGAATAACTGCATTTCTTTCTCTTTTTAATCTTAATATTTCTTGCACTAATTTTGTCCCCATATTTACACTTCCTTTTCTTAATTGTTTACAGCTGTATATACACCTATGTGCATAATTATATCATCACAAATTTTTATGTTCAATAATATAATATAAATATTAGTTTCAACATAGTTTTAAAACACGGCCTTATTTCAATAAAACTCAGAAGAGCTATCTCAAATCACTTTGAGATAGCTCTAGAATATTTTAGTTAATAGTATTTAATTTATTCAAAGATAACACACCTGTATGCTTATCTTTTCTTTCATATATCTCATTTTAACTTTTCCATCATATTACTTAATTGTTCAACAATATATACAGAATCTTGAATATTTTCACCAACTGCTTCCATAGCCGATGATTGTTCTTTAGTTGTTTCAAGAGTTATGTTAGAGTTCTTTATAGTTCCATTAACTGATTCTTGTATTTTTGTTGTCAATTCTGAAATGCTGTTTGCTGTTTCCTTTGAATTTTCAGCTAAGTTTTTTATTTCTTTTGCAACAACTGAAAATCCTTTTCCTAATTCACCTGCACGTGCGGCCTCAATAGACGCATTAAGTCCTAACATTTTAGTTTGAGATGCTATGCCTTTAATAGCATCAAGTATGCTATTAATTTGTTCTGTAATCACTCCTATTTGAGTTATTTCGCTGTTTAATTCTTCTTGTTGAGATGAAATATTAGTTGCTGAAGCTGAAAGCTCCTCAACCGTGGCAGATATTTGCATAAAATTATTTGCTAATCTTTTTGATACCATTTCTAATTCAATTTGATTATATCCATTTTTAGCAAGAGAATTTACAACAATAAATAATACACTTGCTGCCTTTTCTATATTTTTAAAATCTACTATATTAACTTGATTCACTGCTTCTACAAGCGAATCTGCATTTACATCTATTTCTTTTGCAATTTGGATATAATCTTGTTCTTTAGGGGATCCTGATAACATTTGTCCTCCTAAAACTGTCCCAATTAATTTTCCTTCCACAATAATAGGTGCTGCAAAATCTATAAGCCCAGCATGGCATGGTCCTACAAATGGCTTTCCTGTTCTTCCAGCTTCTTCTCCCATCTTTTTATGAGAAGCGACACACCTATCATCACCTTTTTTATTTGAATGAACAAACTTATCACAAAACCTTGTATAATTGCTAGGATTTGTTACTGGATTCCCCCCCTTATCTACAGTTACACTTGCACAATTCATTGCAAGAGCAAAATCATCTTGAAATTTTTGTAATAACTTAATATCAATTATGTCTTTTATCTCCAAAACATTCATATCTAATTCATTATTATCTAACATTTTTATCATAAAAAGTCTCTCCTTTTCTGTCTACTCTCTAGTAAAATTGCATACATTATTAAAATATAAAAAAATATTTAATAATAAGTCATTTAGTGTCCTCTTTCTTAACATTTTTTTACATACGTATATTTTACTTATTAATTATCGATTTTTTTTAAATTTCCTTGAATTATTTCGTATTAATTTGTACTTAGTATTTTTTTAATTAATAATAGGCAATTGCAATTATTTATCAAAATATTTTATTGACAAATAATAACTGCTGCTGTATTATTGTATTAACATACTAATACAATAATACAGCAATTCAATTTACAAAGGAGTGAGACTATGTCATGGAATTTTAATGACGATAGACCAATTTATCTTCAAATAATGGAGCAGATACAACTTAGGATAATTTCAGGCATATATAACGTTGGTGAAAAACTACCATCTGTTAGAGATATGGCAAGTGATGCCTCAGTTAATCCAAATACAATGCAAAAAGCACTTACAGAATTAGAGAAAACAGGTTTAATCTTTAGCCAAAGAACAAGTGGTAGATTTATTACGGAGGATAGTAATATGATTAAAGATATTAGAAATGGACTCGCAAAAGAGCAAATTGAAAAATTTCTTTATAACATGGAGAAAATAGGGTATACAAAACAAGAAACAATTCAACTTGTAGAAAATATATCAAAGGAGATGAAATAATGAATAATAATGAAAATAACTTGCTTTATGATTCTGCTGAAAATGGTTCAATATCTAATTTCACAAATAGTAATGTAAATAACAATCCTATTTTAGAATGTAAGAATTTAGTTAAGACGTATGCTAATTCCGAAGCATTAAAAGGTATAAATTTAACAATTAATCGTGGTAGAATTGTTGGACTTTTAGGACCTAATGGCAGTGGTAAAAGTACACTTATAAAACTTGCAAATGGACTTTTAACTCCATCAAGTGGAGAAATATTTATAAATGGTCTTAAACCTGGGATTGAAACAAAAAAAATTGTTTCATATTTACCTGAGAGAACTTACTTAAATGATTGGATGAAGGTTTCTGACATTATTAATTTCTTTAGAGATTTTTATGATAATTTTAATTCTGAAAAAGCTTATGAAATGCTTCAGAAATTAAATATTAATCCTAATGATAAATTAAAAACCATGTCTAAAGGTACAAAGGAAAAAGTTCAACTTATCTTAGTTATGAGTAGAGAAGCAGATCTTTACTTATTAGATGAACCAATAGCTGGCGTTGATCCTGCTGCTAGAGATTATATTTTAAATACAATAATCACTAATTATAATGAAAATGCTACTATTATTATATCCACTCACCTTATCTCAGATATTGAAAGAGTATTAGACGATGTAGTATTTATTTCAAAGGGACAAATATTCTTAACTAAGAGCGTTGATGAAATTAGAGAAACTGAAGGAAAGAGTGTTGATACTCTATTTAGGGAGGTATTTAAATGTTAGGAAAATTAATGAAATATGAACTTAAAGCAACTGCTAGGACTCTTATCCCACTTTATATAGCACTACTCGCTTTTGCTATTATCAATAAATTTTTTATAGGAACAGGTCTTTCTGATAAGCTTGAAGGCTTTGGTTCAATTCCTTTTATACTTAGCATTTTTGGATATGGGTGTACTATGGCTGCTGTCTTTATAGTTACATTTTTTGTAATAATACAAAGGTTTTATAAAAATTTACTTGGAGATGAAGGATATTTGATGAATACTCTTCCTGTAAGTACTATCACTAATATTACAAGCAAGATTTCAATTGCAACTTTTTGGAACATTGTAAGTGGACTTGTAGCTATGCTTTCTATAATTATTATGGCATTTAATCCTGATGCTTTTATCTACTTTTTTCGAGAATTATTTAATGCCCTTTCAGAAGGATATGCTGAATTGGGGTTTGAAATTTATATAGTAATTATCGAAGTAATTATCGCTGTTCTAGTATACCTAGTAAAATCTCTTACTATGATTTATGCCTCTATATCCATCGGGCATTTATTTAGTAAACATAGAATTCTTTCATCTTTTGGTGCATTCATAGTTTTAAACTTAGTTACAGCTGCAATTTCATCTGTTATTGTAATAGCTTTTTCACATTCAAATTTCGCATCTATGTTTGATAATATTGAATCAATTTTCCCTATTCATATGATTCTATTGCCTACTATTTTATTTAATTTACTATTATTAATCGCTTATTTTATAATAACTAATTATATTTTAAAGAATAAGTTGAATTTAGAATAATTATCGTCTATATAAGCAGTTTGAGAATGCCTAGAAGGTAAACTATTCCTTTAGCATATATATTTCTTTATGAAAAGCAATAAAGCGTTAAAGGAAGAGGCATACTTAAACCTCTTCCTTTAACGCTTTATTTTAAGATACCACCAAACCTTTTCTTTCATCTATTTATTGGTTATATAAGGAGCTATTATAATATGAAACCTTTATATTTCCAACTACCTTTTTTACTTTAAATAACACTTACTAATAACATAATATTTAATGCTGTAACTATACCACCAATAACCCAGAGTATGATATTTTCTATTGTGGTATTTTTATATTCTCCCATAACTTTTTTTGATGATGTTAAATATATTTGGCTAAAAATAGTTATAGGAAGTTGAATACTTAATAACATCTGTGAATATATTAACCCTTTAAATGGATTCTCAATAAAAAATATTATTAATAATGCAAATATAATAGTAATTAAAACACCCATTTTACTATGTCTATTATTTATATCATATTCTTCTCCAAATAATCCAGCAAATATTGATCCTCCTGCCATTCCAGCAGTAATACATGAAGCTATTCCTGCAAATAATAAAGCTATTGCAAATACTAGTGAGGCGCTACTTCCTAGCAAAGGTTTTAACATTATTTGAGCCTGTTCAATTTCTGTTACTTCAACTCCATTCTGAAAGAATGTTATTGCAACTAAAATCATTGCACTGTTTATAACAAATCCTATTATCATTGATATTATTGTATCCATAAATTCATATTTTAATTGCTTTTCAATTATTGATTTATCCTTTAAATTCCATTTTCTGCTTTGAATTACTTCAGAATGTAGAAATAAATTATGTGGCATAACCACTGCTCCTAAAATACTCATTATTATTGGCAGTGAACCATGGGGAATATTAGGTATTGCTAAGTTTTTTAATGCTTCACTCCAATTTACATTTACGAGTGTTGTCTCAAATATAAATGATAATCCTATGATTGATACAAATCCTATGATGACTTTTTCTATTCTTTTATATGAATTTGAAAACAACATAAATATTATTAATATGGATGATATTAAAGATCCCATTTTTATAGGTATATTAAATAACATTTTTAGAGCTATCGCTGATCCTAAAATTTCTGCCATAGCAGTACCTATTGCTGCTAATATTGCAGTTGATGTTATCACTTTTCCAATAATTGATTTCATATATTTATTTATCGCTTCTGAAATACAAAGCCCTGTAACTATGCCTAAATGTGCAGCATTATGTTGTAGCACAATTAGCATTATTGTTGATAATGTAACGATCCAAAGTAATTTGTATCCATAACTAGATCCAGCCGCAATATTTGATGCCCAATTACCTGGATCTATAAATCCTACTGTAACTAAAATTCCTGGCCCTACATATTTTAAAAATTCTTTTCCTGCAAATCTGTTATTCTTTTTTTCTTTGGAAAAAAAATTGTTTTTCTTCATTTATATACACTACTCCTTTCTTTGTTAATACATTATAGGCATTATTTGATATTAATTATACCATGTTTTTATTATTAATATAATTTAAATACTTTTAAATACAATTAATCATATAAAAAAAGGGGCTGTTGCACAATGAATAAAAATTCATTATACACAGTCCCTTTTGCATAATTTATATGAAATAATATATACTTCATATAAATATCTTTAATAAATAACCGTTTTGCAACAGCCCCTTAATTACGCTGTTATTATTAGTTTAAAAACATTTCTATATCATCTTCAACATTTGTTATTCCACCGATACCAAAGTTTTCTACTAAAACATTAACTACATTTGGTGAAAGGAATGCTGGAAGTGTTGGTCCTAAGTGAATGTTCTTTACTCCTAAGTGTAATAAAGATAAAAGAACTATTACTGCTTTTTGTTCATACCATGCAATGTTAAATGCTATTGGTAATTCATTTATATCTTCAAGTTCAAATACTTCTTTAAGTTTTAATGCAATTACTGCTAATGAATACGAATCATTACATTGTCCCGCATCTAAAACTCTAGGGATTCCACCTATATCTCCTAAATCTAATTTGTTGTATTTATACTTTGCACAACCTGCTGTTAATATAACAGTATCCTTTGGAAGTGCTGCAGCAAAGTCTGTGTAGTATGATCTAGCTTTTTGTCTACCATCACATCCTGCCATTACAAAGAATTTCTTTATTGCTCCTGTTTTTACTGCGTCAACTATTTTATCAGCTAATGCTAATACTTGATTATGAGCAAATCCACCAACAATTTCACCTTCTTCAATTTGTACTGGTGCTGCACATTTCTTAGCTTGTTCAATAATTACAGAGAAATCTTTCTTTCCATTTTCATCAGCTGCAATATGAACACATCCTTCATATCCTGATGAACCTGTAGTATATAATCTACTCTTATAACTGTCTCTTGGTGGAACTATACAGTTAGTAGTCATAAGTATTGGTCCATTAAAACTTTCAAATTCTTCTGGTTGTTTCCACCATGCATTTCCGTAGTTACCTACTAAATGTGAATATTTCTTTAAATTTGGATAGTAGTGAGCTGGTAACATTTCAGAGTGAGTATAAACGTCTACTCCTGTTCCTTCTGTTTGAATTAACAATTGTTCTAAATCCTTTAAATCATGACCTGAAATTAATATTCCTGGATTTGTTTTAACTCCAATATTAACCTTAGTTATTTCTGGATTACCGTAAGTTTCAGTATTAGCTTTATCTAATATAGCCATTCCATCAACACCAAATTTTCCTGTTTCTAAAGTTAATCCTATATATTCATCTATTGTTACATTATTATCTGCAGTTAATGATAATGCCTTTTGCATGAAAGCACATATATTTTCATCTTCATATCCTAAAGCATTTGCATGTTTCATATATGCAGATAATCCTTTTAATCCATAAGTAATAAGTTCTCTTAAACTTCTAATATCTTCATTTTCAGTAGCTAATACTCCAACTGTTTCTGCTTTAGCTTCCATCTCGCTTCTAGATTCAGTTTTCCATAAAGCAGCTGAACTTAATTCTTTATTACTTAATTTTGCTAATAATTCTTCTTTTATATTTAAAGTTTCTTTCACTCTACCATAAAATACTTCTTTATCAAAATTAGCATTAGTTATAGTAGTGAAAAGATTCATTGTTACCATCGTATTAATAGCTTGTGATACAGTAATACCTTCTTCTCTAGCTTTTGTTGCTACTTCCGATAAACCTCTAGTTGTATATATTAATAAGTCTTGCATTTTCGCAAGATCTGGTGTCTTACCACAAACTCCCTTTACAGTACAGCCTGTACAACCTGCTGCTTCTTGACATTGAAAACAAAACATTTTATTATCCATAATTTTAATCTCCTCCACACATTTGTTTCTAGTTGAATAAATTTAAAAATTATTATTGCTTTATATTTTCTTCGATTACCTTACAAACTTATTTTACATTTAAATTGCCAAATAATCTGTAACGCCTGTTACTAATCATTTTTATTATGAAAAAAATATATATATTTGTTGATTATAGAATATAAAAAATAGAATGGATATTTACGTAATTTATGTTACTTTACTTAAAATATATCCACTCTATCTTAATTTTTATTCTAATATATAAAATATAATTCTAGCAAAAATGTATTCCACTCCAGTAAATACGTTCTTTAACAATTGTTTTTTCTGGGAATGCTACACCTTCTAGAGCCCATTTTTTGTATTCATCAAAGCCAACTCTATCAATAATATATCCTATATGTTCTTTTCCACCCGGTGCATCTTTGTCTATATATTGTTCAACAAATTTATAAGTATTTAAAATTATTTTAATTATACTTTGTTCATCAGTCCAGATTAAGAAATCTTCAGCTAGACGTGGATTTTTCTTACCTGATCTGCCCATAAGAACTAATTTATAATATTTTTCTTTACTTCTTGTCCATGCACCTGTTGGACAATTGATTACACATTCACCACAGCCGATACATTTTTCTGCATTTCTTACAACTTTGTAATTAACTGCGCTAAGAGCATCTACAGATTTTTTCTTACAGGCCTTTACACATGCCCCGCAGGCTACACATTTATCTGCATCATATTGTGGTTCTGTCATTCCAATTATACCAAAGTCATGAGTTCTTGCTTTTATACAATCGTTAGGGCATCCTGTAAGTGCTACTTTAAAGTGTAAATCATTTGGGAATATAGCCTTTTCTATTCTCATAGCAAAATCTGATGTATTATAATTTCCATAAGGACAAACATTATTCCCTACACATGCTGATACATTTCTTGTTCCAGCTGCTGTGTATCCTTTTCCAGGTACTTCTTGATTTATGCCTAATTTTTCAATAATAGGTTGTAATAGCTCATTAACTTTGTCCATGTCTTCAAACCTAATACCAGGTACTTCAAAGCCCTGACGTGTTGTTATATGAATGGTACCATTCCCGTACTTTTCTGAAATTTCTTGTATCTTTCCAAGTAACTCTGCATCCATATGTCCACCAGGAACCCTAATTCTAGAAGCAGTTAATCCCCTTACTTTAGTAACTCTAAAAGCATTTTTTTTGATTTTCTTTGTATTTAAATCCACAATTAACTCCTCCTAATCTATTAAAGATTTGCCTTTTGAATAATTAAAAACAGGTCCATCTAAACAAATATAAGTATCATCTATTTTACAATGTCCACATTTACCAATTCCACAGCACATTTTTCTTTCTTGAGAAATCCAAACATTATTTTCTTCTATTCCAAGTTTTAAAAATTCTGCTACTGTAAATTTCATCATAATAGGAGGTCCTACTACAACTACTACTGCATTTTTAATATCCTTAATTGGAAGTTCAGGAATATATTTTGTAACCATTCCAACGTTACCTTCATATCCTTCTTCTGCATTATCTACTGTTAAAATAAGATTAATGTTCTTTTTCCATTCTTCAACATCACTTTTAAATAAAACATCACTTGGTGATTTAAAACCTGCAATTAATGTAAAGCCCTTTGCATGTGATGAATTTTTAGAAAAATAATCTACTATGCCCTTTACTGGTGAAAGTCCAGTTCCTCCGGCAACTACAATTACTTCTTTATCTTTATAGTTTTCAATTTCAAATCCATTTCCATAAGGTCCTCTTAAGAATAACTTATCTCCAACATAAGTGTTAAATATTTCATCAGTAACTTTACCAACTCTTCTTATAGTTAAATCAACAGTACCTTCTCCTATACCACTTACTGAAATAGGTGCTTCACCAAACTTAGGTAATGATACTTCAAAGAATTGTCCTGGTTTTACATCACCTTTAAATTCCATACGAAAAGTGTATTCAATTTCTGTATGTTTAATTACTTCCTTAATTTCTGATAAAAAAGGAATATATTCATTTTTACTCATTTGCAGACACCTCTTTCATACCATCTTTTAATTTGTTTACACAGTTAGAGAAAGATATATATTCTGGACAGATATCATCGCATCTTCCACATCCTACACACATGTGATATCCCCACTTCTTTTTGTAATCATGCACTTTGTGCAATACTTTAAATCTCATACGTTGTCCTTTATCTAATCTAAAACTATGTCCCCCTGCCATATTGGTAAATCCATCTACATGACAAGATGCCCATACTCTACGTCTTTCCCCTGCTTTACCATTGTCAGTATAGAAAACGTCTTGCATTGTAAAGCAAGTACATGTAGGACAAACAAAGTTACATCTTCCACAAGCAATACAACGACTGCTGTATTCTTTCCACATTTCAGATTTCATAACATCTAAAGAAAGATTTTCTGGTATAGAAACACTTACATTATTTTCTGTTACAAAGTCTGGTTTGACATCTAAAGTTTCATCAGCTTTAAATAGATTTTCTAAAGTATCATCTTTAATATCTACATATACATTATCACCATCTACTTTTAAGTATGCATCATATTCATCATTTCTATTTGTTTCCATGCTTACGCAGAAACAATTTTCAAATGAATCTTCACATCCCATTAAAATAAACTTAGCGTTTTCTCTTATTCTCTTATAATAGTAATCTTCTTGTCCATTTTTTAAATAAATATCATCCATACGTTTTACTGCATGTAAATCACAACTTCTTAATAAAATGATAGCACCCTTCTTAGGAGCATCTGCTTCCTTTATAGAATCTTCTGTGAAAAAGAAAAGTGTTTGAGAAATAGGAAGCAATACTTCTTTATATGAATATTGAGCTTTCTTGTCAAAAACAATTTCATCTATTGTATTTATTTCGCCATAACGCACTCTATCAGTATCTGAAAAAGTACCTTGTCCTTCAAATATCTTAGGGGCATATATTATATATTCTTTTGATAAATCTTTAATTATATCATTTACGCTTTTCTTACTTAATTTATATCCCATCATCCTTCTCCTTTACTTCTTTTTTGAGATTATATAATAAGGTAATGCTAAGAATATAGCTCCACCTATCATATTTCCAAGTGTTACTACTCCTATGTTATATATATAACCCATTATGCTTACATTTGCAGCACCTGGATTAAATAAACCAATTGTTAAAAGTGTCATATTCGCTACACTATGTTCAAATCCGCATGTTATAAATGCAAACAAACACCAAAATATCATAATTAATTTACCTGATTCACTTTTCAATTTAAAACTACACCATGTAGCTAAACATACTAATATATTACATAATATTCCACGAACTAATAATGGTAAAAATGGAATACTCATCTTTACTGCAGATGTCTTTGCAATAAATTCTCCTATCGGTCCTGCTGAAAGTCCTGTAGAATAAAACAAAAATCCTGCAATAATTGATCCAACTAAATTACCTATAAAAGAAACTATCCACACTTTTAGAGTGTCTGTCCATTTTACGTCTCCTTTTAAAGAAGCTGCCGTCATAATGAAATTATTTCCAGTAAATAATTCTGATCCTGCCATAATAACTAAACTAAGTGCAATACCAAACGATGCTCCCATTACTATTTTTGTCGCTGGTGAGCCGCTACTGCTTAATAAACCTCCAATTGTAAATATAAGCATTATCCCCATTCCCACATAAAGACCTGCAAGCATTGAACTTATAAAGTATCCTAGTCTATTTGTTTTTAATAAATTAACTTTTGATTTTGCCGCCATAACCACACTGTTAAATTCTTCACAAAACATATTATTATCTCCCCTTTCTTGTTTACGTTATCTATAATTTTATTATAGATTATTAAAAACTAAAGCACCGTGATTTTAATCACGGTGCTTTAAAAAATTGCGCTAACTTCTCTTGGTTAATTACTTTAATTCTTTTATCTTCATATTTAATTAATTTTTCATTTGAAAGTATTTTTAAAGCTCTAGATATTGTCTCTCTTTTAGACCCTAACAAATCCGCAAGATACGTAATACTTATATTCATATTAATGATTACTCCATTATCACATGATACTCCATAATCTTTGCTTAATTTCCACAACTTTGCAGCAAGCTTTTTTTCCATCCGTATTATGCCACTTGCATTTTTAAGTTGTCTATACATCCGCCTTACTTTCATTGCTAATGAAGAAATTATATTTTTAGAAAGCGTAAAATCATTTTCCATAATTTCTAAAAATGTATATTTATCATAACTTAGTATTTGCGCTTCCTCAAAAACTTCACAATTAATAGATGATGGTAAGTCTTGTATAATTACTTCGTTAATCATTTTACCTACCCCCAAAATGAATATTACACGTTTATGGCCACTCTCATTTAATTTATATAATGATACACTACCACTTACTACGATATACAATGTTGTAACATCGTCTTTATCTCTAAAAATATGACTTCCTCGATCATATTTTTTAACTTCCCCAAAATGAACAAGTTTTTCAAATGAAGCTTTAGATATGTTTTTAAAAATATCTAATTCGTTTAATTGTTCTATAGTAATTTTATTCATCCATACTCCTAGTAATCAGTCCTATTAAATTAAGCGTAAATTTAAACTTAAGCACATTTTCTTAAATAACATGCCACTATGTGTGTATTTGATATGTTATTATTTATCAATCGCTTTAGTCAAATAATTCTTCTTCTAATTCTTCAATCTTTAAAATCTTAATTACGTTTCTATCAAATTCAATATAGTTTAAATCTCTAAGAT
The DNA here is from genome assembly GCA_003129525.1 of Clostridium beijerinckii. Taxonomy (NCBI): domain Bacteria; kingdom Bacillati; phylum Bacillota; class Clostridia; order Eubacteriales; family Clostridiaceae; genus Clostridium; species Clostridium beijerinckii. The sequence continues at coordinate 258,759 of CP029329.1, forward strand.
TCATTAATTCTCTTGATAAAGATGGCCTTGGGATTCCCATTGTGGATGCAATTTCTTCTTTACTATCCCTTAAGTTAATTGTTTCACTTTTTTGCATCTTTGCTTGTTCTAATATAAAATTAATCACCTTATGTTTAATACTCTTAAATGCTATGCTTTTTATTTTGGAATTCAACATGAATATCTTGTTACTTAATGCAGACATAAAATTACCAAGAACTCTTTGATCCATTGTGCATAGCTTTAATACATCTGCTTTACTTATATAAAGTACACTACTATCACTAAATGATATAACTGTCGATGGATATTTAGATTTCTTTGAAAATATTAAAGCTTCTCCAAATACATCCCCATTGCTTAATCGCTTTAGAGTAATTTGTTTTCCACTAAGATATATTCTTTGTATCTCAATTGATCCATCTAAAACAAATCCCAAACTATTGCACATATCTTCTTCATTTGCAATAATTTCGCCCTTTCTATATGCTTTAACTGAATATCCAATATTAGAAATTAACTTTTCAATTTCCTCATTATTAAGATTATTGAAAAATTCATTTCCTTGTAATTTATTAATTACATCTTTCATACTAAATTTCTCCTCCGCTACAATAAATCAAAGGATTTTTCAAAATTCCCTACTCTAAAATCGTTAATAATTCATCTAAAGATTTTTTTAATTCTATAGCTCTTTCTATTGGCATATTTATCTTACATGCCATTTCATGTGGTACTTCTGTTACATCATCCTTCAAAAGCCTTCCCTGCTCAGTTAGTTCAACTATTACTACTCTATCATCATTTACATCTCTATATCTCTTTATTAACCCCATGCTTTCTATCTTTTTTAATAATGGAGTTAATGTTCCTGAATCTAAATGTAATCTTTTGCCTATATCTTTAACTGTGCTTTTTTCATCTTCCCATAATACAAGCATTGCAATATACTGTGTATATGTAAGATTAAATTTATCAAGAAAAGGTTTATATAATTTTATTATTTCTCTTGATGCTGCATATAATGAAAAACACAGTTGATTATCTAATTTAATACTATCATATTTCTTCATTTTTTCTCCTATATCTAATCTGATTTTTATAAATTTAATTTTAATAAATATAATTAAGCTTAGCTTTTTTACTTATATATGTCAATCTTAAAATAAACCTTCTTATATTAATATCCAGTAAATCCTGATTCAGGCGGTGAAGAAATCCCAAGTTTAAGTTGATTTTAACTTTTTCCCTCACTGGGCACCTCATAACCACAATAGTCATAATAAATCTAAGCGCTAACTGATAAATTAATTTTTAGAAATGGAATCAACATAACTAGCTGCTGATAATGCTGCTATATTACCTTCTCCAGCTGATTTTATATATTGATATGGCTTTCCAACAACATCACCAGCTGCAAAACACCCATTTATATTTGTTTTCATTAATCTATCTACTTCAACATGGTTATCTAATATTTTAAGTCCTGGTACCAATTGTCCAGGAGAAATGCTATCTCTTAATATGAAAATACCATCTGTATCAATCTCTGAATTCTTAAGTTTTAGTTTGTTTACCTTATCTTCTCCTATAACTTCAACTGGAATATCATTTACAATTTCAATAGAAGAATCTACTTCAACTTTTTCTTTATACATAGGAATATAATAAACTTTAGATGCTATAGTAGCAATGAAATTAGCTTCTTCCTCTTCATGTTTATTGTATGCTATTATTGTAACTATTTTATTTTTATATAGAGGTGCATCGCAAGTAGCACAATATCCCACACCTTTTCCAAGCAATCTTTCTTCCCCATTAAATAATTTTCCATATTGAACGCCTGTAGCCAATATTACAGATGTAGCTTCATACATTTTTTCATTTACCATTAATCCAAAATATTCACCCATTGCATATATATTATTAATTTTTTCTTCTGTTATATTTATATCCATTTCTTTTAAATGGTTGCTAAATTCTTCTTGTAGTTCCCTGCCACTTTTTTTGTAAAATCCTAAATAATTATTTATTTCATGGGCTTTTGTAAGCTTACTAGTAAGTTCCTTGTTACCAAATATTATAAATTTTTTTTTTCTAATTTTTGCATTTAATGCAGCAGATAAGCCTGCAGGTCCACTTCCTATTATTGCAATATCATATCTTTCGCTCATATTAAATTCCTCCAATATTTTTAATTTACCTTAACTTAAATATGTAAGCCAGTACAAATTTGTACTTTAAATTTTTATTTCTGGTTTCCATTTATATTTATTTTTTTACACAACATATATACATTATAATTTAACAATGCAGTAATTTCAAAATATTATCCTTTTATCTTTAAAGCTTTTGTTTTTGGTAAATATCTTTTCACTACTTTTCCTTCTTTATCGATCAGAAGCTTAATCAAATCCCATTTTATTTCTTTATAAAGTTCTTCTAGTTCTTTAAATTCTGATGTCAGTTTAGATTCAATTCTAGTACTTACTATTAAAACTACTATTCCCTTTATATTCTTCCATTTTTACTTATTACTCATTCATTTTTTGGTTCAAAACTTATAAAGATTCATAATTACATTTCATTATATAATTTTTTATATTATTGTGTTTTAGTATAATGAAAATTGTATTTATAGAAATTAAATTGTATCCAATCTATATTCCTATAATAAAAACATAGCACTTATATATGCATGTGCTATGCTTTTACTTAAAAGAATATTTTATAAGTTAGCTTCAATTGTTTGTTGAATTTTTTCTTTTGGTAAAAATCCTATAAGTTGCTCTACTTTTTGACCATCTTTAAAAATAACCATTGTTGGTACACTTGCAATTTGAAATTCATTTGCTAAATCTAAACTTTGATCTATATCAACTTTTATAAACTTAGCCTTTCCTTCCATGTCACCTGATAATCCTTCAAGTACTGGGGCTAACATCTTACAAGGTCCACACCAAGTTGCAAAGAAATCTACAACTGTAATTCCACTTTCTATTTCACTTTTAAATTCATTGCTATCTACTATTTTCATATTTTATTCCTCCGTTTTCCTATAATTAAAATAATCTTTATTAAACTTGCTTTCTACTAACTATTTTAAGCTTTTTCTATATAAGTATACATCTATTTATACTAAGTTTATCAAAATTAAATTTAGTTCAACCTATTTATATTCCTATTGTACTTTGTATGATATTTATTGTCAATATCTTTTATAATTGTTTTTATACCTAGTTAATGTTACTTTAAAATTAACCTTAAATGGTTATTTAATGATAATTTTAAACTCATCAAGACTTATCTTATATTCAGTAAGCATCTCTATAACAGTATCTCTAAAAGAATTTTGAGTTGATTTTTTTCCTATTGGTTTTATTTCTTTAATGTCCTTATTGCTATTCTTGTTTTCTCTATATTGTTTTGTTAAAACTTCTGCTGTTTTTACAAGTAAATCATTCCAATCTTCAACCATTACTTCATTATGATCTAATTTAAATGCTTTAGGTTCTTTTAGTGAAAAATCTTTGTATACTTCTATTTCATCTTTGTTAATTATTTTATTACTGAAATCTTTATTTTTTTTTTCTACATCTTTTTCTATAATTTCAATTTTAGGTTCTTTATTTATTTGATTCAGTTTATTTTCTTCATTCCGCATGTTCTTTTCATACTCATCCTTCATCCATTTTATATATTCGCTTATATTTTGAACAATATCATATATGGCTATGGATGCATTTCTATGAGCTTTACTAAGTTTGAAATCTCTATCCTTTTTGACAATTTCACTTGATTTATCCTCAATATTATCTATTGTATTTTCTAATATGCCTGCCAAATTATTCAGACCATCTTGAATTTTAACGGACATTGATGGAAAATATTCAATCACATAATCAATTGTCTCTACATCAAATAGCGATAAATTTTTTTTCTTAGAAACATTCTTTTTAACGTCTTTGGTTTCATTTCTAATTTCATTAATTACGTTTACCTCTTTTTGTTCAATTTCATCTTTTTTAAAGAATCCCATTTTTCACAACCCCATTTCATACATATTTCTATATTATATATTACCATATTATTACATATAAGTTTATTAATTCTATGAAATATTTTATTTTTAATGAAATAAAACACCAAAATTAATACTATCAAATAAATAATAGAGGATATTTCAATTACGAAATACCCTCTATTTTAAAATAATTCTTCTCTCTTTATATATGGATTTAAGTATCTATTTTTTTTAATAGTAGATTTTCCAATATTTATTGCTTCTTTAGGGCATATATTTATACATGCCATACAATCTGTGCATTGTCCAGACCATTTTGGTTTATTATTTTCCATTATAATATTGTCTACCGGACAAACTTTTTCACACATATTGCATCCAATGCACTTATCATTTACATTAAAGTTTTTATCTTTGTTCTTATAATAATCCTTCCACATTTTATATCCTAAATTGCCAATTCCACCTTTAAAATCTTGTATCTTGCTCTCTTTTCTCTTAATGGATTCTATAAAATCTAATAATTTGCTTTCATTTTCTTTTATTGCATCCTTAGCTCTTTTTTCTGTAGGGTTTTTACCTGCTCTTATATAATTTGAAATATATTTTATAGTACAATAATTACTTATTTTAAGTTTGTTAAGTAATAATTTATTAATCTGGCTGAAGCTTAAATCAGCTCCACCTCCACCAGTAACACCTATTGCAAAAACATATGCATCCTCATTTATTTTTAACTTTGAAATAAATTCATTAACTACGATTGGTAATCCTCCACAATGAATAGGATATATAAATCCAATCATATCTTCACTAACATTAACTTTATTTTCTTTTAATGCTTTGTTCATAGAAATTAATTCACAATCTTTAAATTCATCTCTTATTGTTTTTGCAACATACAATGAATTTCCTGTTGCTGAATTATAAAATATTTTCATTTTCGATTTACCCCTCTTATTATATTACTTAAATTATCTATTATATATATGTTGTAATATGGATTCTTAATGCAACTTAGGTTCTTACAACCTATTTTTAATATTCACTGTTTTAATGAAGATAATTTTTTACAACATATATATTAACTACATCCTTTGTAATAAAATTCTCTGTATTATTTGTTACTAAGTTCTATAAATTCATTAATATCTTCTTCAATAGTCTTTAAAGAATTTCTCCAAAATCCCTTATCATTTATATCTATTCCCATAACTTTTGCTACATCTGCTATTTTATTTTTCCCTGTAATTGAAAGCAATTTTTCATACTCCTTGGCAAAAGCCTGACCTTTCTTAAGGTATTCAGCATATAATCCTTTTGCAAAAAGTAATCCAAATGCATATGGGAAATTATAATAATTATACTCTGCATCATAGTAATGAGGCTTCCAAGTCCACATATATGGATGTAAGAAATTAGGATCTAAACCATCTCCATAAGCTTCTCTTTGAGCATTTAACATAAGTTCTTTTATTTCTTCAACATTTAAAGAACTTTCTTTTCTTGCTTCAAAAAATGACTTTTCAAATAAGAATCTAGAATATATATCAACAATTACTTGGGTACAATCACTAATTTCAGTTTCAAGAATAGCTAATGCTTCATCTTTAGTTGCATCTTTAATTGCAGCTTTCTTAATTATTGTTTCGCAAAAAGTGGATGCTGTTTCTGCTATTGGCATTGGATAATCTGAATTTAATGTAGTTTCATCATTTAAACATTCTCCATGAAAACCATGGCCTAATTCGTGAGCAAGGGTTACTACATCACCAAAATTATCTCCATAATTTAATAATATTCTGCTTTCCCCAATAAAATGTAAATTTTCACAGAAAGCTCCACCTACTTTACCGTCTCTAGGTTGAACATCTATCCAATTGTTATTTATAGCTTTACTCGCGAAATCACCTAGATGATCACTAAATGTTCTAAAATTCTTTTCCACAAACTTAGTACCGTCTTCATATGAAAATTTCATATCAGCTTCACAAACTGGTGCATATAAATCATAGAATGGCAAACCATTTTTATGTCCGAGCATTTCTCCCTTTCTTCTTAAATATTTTCTAAATACAGGGAGACTTTCTTTCATAGCCGAAAACATTGCTTCTAATGATTCTTCATTCATTCTTGAATCTATAAGTGTCTTATCTAAAGGCGAATTATATCCTCTAAAATCACAAACAGTTAAAACTTCACCTTTTATAGCATTTAGAGCTGCGGCTACGCCTTCTTCTACCTTTTTATAAGATTTTATTTCTGCTTCATAAGCTGTCTTTCTTACCTTTGCATCCTTATCATAAGCCATATTTAAAACTATAGTTAAAGGTACTTCTTTAATTTCATTATCTTCTTCAATCTCTACCTTTAATGTTGAAATTAAATTATCCTTTAATTTAATCCAAGCATTTGAACCCGTATTCTTCATATTAGCTATTATATTTTCTTCTTTATCACTAAGCAAATACTTACTTTGCTCAATTATAGACTTTAATATAAACTCGTGTTCTTTAAGCAATTGAGATTTATTTATAGTGTCATCTATATTTTCTATCTTACTAATGTACCTTTCAAGTTTAACGGAACTCTCTACTAAATTTGTTAATTTCTTTTCTAAAATATCTGAATATTTTAATGCTTCTTTATCTTTTGTATTTACACTTAAGCTAAGATTTATGAAAATACTAAGTTTACTAGATAAGTCTGTGATTGTTGTAAATTTATTTATATACTCTTCTAAGTTCTTAACTAAATTTTCTTTATCTTTCACTATATCGGTCGCCCATATATTGATATTTTCTATAGCCTCAGTAAGATTTTCTAAATCATTCTTAAATTCATAGCTATCAAATGATGGGTATACTTCTTTTAGACTCCAATTTAATTCCATTCTAGTTCCTCCTCGTATAATGTTTAAATTATATTATTTTTCTTTTAGAATATAATTAGTATTATATTCTAAAATTACAAGTTATAAAACACTTTGACTTCTATATATTAATTTACTATAAAAATTTTATAATAAATTAATATATTTGTTGTAAAAATTAAAAATACTCATTATTCCTAACAATTAATTAAATGATTTTAATTATTCAGTAGAATCTTAGTGCATATATTCATATAATATTTAAAACAATATTTTAAAGTGATATTATGAGATACATTTTAGATATAAAAGAATGTAAACTATTAGGTAAAGGTGGTGAAGGTAGTGTATATCTAACACCTGAAGGTTTTGCTTTAAAAATATTTTCTAAAGCAAAAAATGCTAAAGCTGAAGCTGAAATTTTGGAGAAAGCTAAAGATAGTAGATTCTTTCCAAATGTTATTTTTCTAGCAGATAATATGATGTTGCGAGAATATGTAGCTGGTGAAAATCTTTATGAATTTCTAAATAACAATAGTTTATCTTATAATTTATCAATAGAACTTATTGAACTTGTTGAAGATTTTAAAAGATTACAATTCACACGAATCAATATACGAAATGCTCATATATTTGTTAATGAAAATGAAAAAATTCAAATTATTGATCCTAGAAAAACTTACAGCAAAAATACACCTTATCCTATAGCTATTATTAGTATTCTTGTTAAATTAAATTTATTTGATGATTTCTTAAAAAATCTTATAGACTACAAGCCGGAATTACTGCAATATTGGATTGATGGATATGAGTATTTTAAAAAGATGTCAAAAAAAACAATACGTATCAATATGTATGCATGTTAAAAAGTTTATATTTTACAAATTTTATATTACCTATGTTCCTTAAAACCTTTTTTAGAATAAACCTCAAACATTGTGTAATTTACAAATAAGTTTGAGGTTTTATATTTATATATTCACTTTATTTTTAGACAGATCTTTTTTATATTTAATAATAGCTATTTTAAACATTTTTATCCACAAAAAAACTATATGTTAATCAATAGTTGTGTATTACTTACCATATGAAGGCAAATTATATTGGGTTTAATTCCTTGATCTAATAATTCATCTACACTTAATTGTGAGTGCGTTGTACTTGCTGGATGAATTACTAATGACTTAACATCAGCTACATTTGCAAGTAATAAGAATATTTCTAATTTATCAATAAATTCTTGTGCTTCTTTTTCTCCACCTTTAATTTTATTGATTTAAATAGACTAATTCCCCATTAAAATACGTTTGAACAACATTAATATCATGTATATCTAATGGTTGTACTGTAAATATATTTTTATCTAATACTATAAAATCAGCTTTTTTTCCAATTTCTAAACTGCCTACTTCTTTTTCCTTACCTAGTACATAAGCTGCATTTATTGTAAATATTTTAATAGCTTCTATTATTGATATTCTCTCACTAGGGTTTAACCTATATCGTACATCATTTAAATCTACTCTTTCAGGATACCTTGAAGGAATAAAATCATATAAGTTTCGTATTACAGCACATTCAATAGCATTTAATGGATTAGGATCTTCAGGAACCTCATGGTCTGAAGATCCTGCTGTAACAATCCCTTCATCAATTAATGACTTAACTGGATATTCTCTGTGTGCTCTTTCTTCTCCTATTGCTTGTACTTCATTTTTGCTAGAGTTTACATTCTTATGAAACCAAAATGGTTGTATTATAGCATTTATATTTAAAAGTTTCATTCTTCGTTTATAATATTTAGTTATTAAGTCTACATGAATTAATGAATTTCTATGATTATGATTTATATTATTATTATTAATAGAATACTCTATTCCATCAATTGCTAATTTACAGGCAAAATCTCCTACAGCATGAATGCAAACATTAAAATCTAATCTATTTGCCATAGCAATTGCCTCTTTAAATTCAACTATATCCCACCTAAAAATTCCATTAACTTTAGTACTTTTTTCATCTATGTTTTCATATTGCTTAAATAAGTGAGCTGTTTCCATTTCTATAATCCCATCTGCAAAAAGCTTAGTTATTGCTACATCTAATAAGTCTGTTTTATATATTATTCTATTTCTCTTTAATTGATGTATTTGTTCATATATAGTTTTTTTGCATACATCATAGGGCATAATAGTAATCCCATATATTACTTTTAATTTAAGCTTATTAGTTATCTCTAGCCTTCTATAAAGTTCCAATGGCATTTCTAATTCTTCCTCATTAATTTGGCCTATTGTTGTTATTCCATATGAATGTAAAATACTTTGATATTTTATAAATCTACTTAAGTATTCCTTATCTTTATAGTTCTGAACATTATTTATGTTAACCAATCTTATAGCATTTTCTTTTAATATACCCCATAATTCACCTTGTTCATCTAATTCTATTTTGCCTCCAATTGGAGTTTTTGTATCTTTAGTTATTTTGAAATATTCAAATGCTTTATTATTTAACCATAAGGCATGACCATCACAATCCTTTAATACTATTGGTTTATTAGTTCGTATCTTTTCAAGCCACTTTTTATTTGGTCCTTTAAACATTTCAATATATCTATTTAAATCATTTTCTTCTCCCTCAAAATCAGAGCTTTTCCATCCTACTCCATAAATTATCTCTTCTTCTGGATGAGAATCAACATAACTTTGAATCAATTTTAGATATTGCCGAGGATTACCTGCATCAAATAAAGACAATCCATCTCTTTTTATCATCATTCTTTCTGGTATGTGACAATGAGCATCTATAAACCCTGGCAACACTATCCTGAATTTCAAATCAACAATTTCTGTTTTATCAGTAAAATAGTTTCTTACTTCTTCATTGCTTCCTAAAGCTACTATCTTTCCCTCCTTAATAGCCATTGACTCATGAACACTATTCCTATCATCAATACTATATATAACTCCATTAACAAAAATCTTATCAGCATAACTAGAAGACTTTTTATTTAATTTCACTCTTCAGTTCCCCCACTCTTATTTAACAATAAATTAGAAATCTCCTTAATTTATATTCATAAAATTTAAATTCATGAAATTATTTCTATTATTATCCATTGTTTTTTAATATATATTTAAATTATTAACTTTATTAATTTAAATATATATTGTAATCTATCTTTACAAATATTAAATATTGATAGATAATAATTAGTAATATGATTTATATATTAGGAGGTATGATATGGAAACTTTAATTTTAGAAGAAGGACTAAGAGCCCCAAATTTTACTTTAATAGGCTCTGATAAAAAAGAACATACTTTAAGTGATTATTTAAATAAAAAAGTAATTTTATATTTTTATCCAAAGGATAATACAGCTGCTTGCTCACAAGAAGCTCAAGATTTTAAAAATTCAATGAAGGAATTTAATGAAAAAGACACTATAATTATAGGTATAAGTAGAGACTCTATTAAATCTCATGATAAATTTATTGCTAAATATGATTTGCCTTTTCTTTTACTTTCTGACGAAGAAGAAGCAGTTTGTAATCTTTATGGAGTATTAAAAGAAAAAACTATGTTTGGAAAGAAATATCTTGGAATTGAAAGAAGCACATTTGTAATAAATGAAGAAGGACTTATCACAAATATCTATAGAAAAGTAAAGGTTTCTGGACATGTTGAAACTTTAAAATGTTTAATATAGTTATATATTCTTTATTTTCTAAATAAGAAACCATCTGCCTGTTAGTGGTTTTCTTTATACAACAAAAAAAGATAGTTATAATAACTATCTTTTTTACTTAACCTCGCAACGTCCTGCTCTGCCACACAGTCACCCGTGCAGTACCATCGGCGCTATAGACCTTAACTGTCCTGTTCGGAATGGGAAGGAGTGTTACCTCTATGCCATCGTCACGAGATGCATAATTTACAGAAATCTTCGATTTCGTGTAAATTAGCACACCAACGAACGCATGTGAGTTAGTGTTTCCTTAGAAAAAACAACCCAAATCTATCGTTTATACTATTTTACATGAATCAAATTACTGTAATTACTTAATTGAAAAAACTATGTTCTTTCAAAATTGCATATAGATATTAATGTATATTTTACAACTTGATTATATATTGGTCAAGCCCTCGACCTATTAGTATCAGTCAGCTAAATATGTTACCATACTTACACCTCTGACCTATCAACCTTGTAGTCTTCAAGGGGTCTTACTAGCTTACGCTATGGGAAATCTAATCTTGAGGTTGGCTTCACACTTAGATGCTTTCAGCGTTTATCCATTCCCGACTTAGCTACCCAGCTATGCTTCTGGCGAAACAACTGGTACACCATAGGTCAGTCCATCCCGGTCCTCTCGTACTAAGGACAGCTCCTCTCAAATTTCCTACGCCCGCGACGGATAGGGACCGAACTGTCTCACGACGTTCTGAACCCAGCTCGCGTGCCGCTTTAATGGGCGAACAGCCCAACCCTTGGGACCTACTTCAGCCCCAGGATGCGACGAGCCGACATCGAGGTGCCAAACCTCCCCGTCGATGTGAACTCTTGGGGGAGATCAGCCTGTTATCCCCGAGGTAGCTTTTATCCGTTGAGCGATGGCCCTCCCACGAGGTACCACCGGATCACTAAGCCCGACTTTCGTCCCTGCTCCACTTGTAGGTGTCGCAGTCAGGCTCCCTTCTGCCTTTGCACTCTTCGAACGATTTCCGACCGTTCTGAGGGAACCTTTGGGCGCCTCCGTTACATTTTAGGAGGCGACCGCCCCAGTCAAACTGCCCACCTAACAATGTCCTGTCACCAGTTTCATGGCATCCAGTTAGAACTTCAATACTATCAGGGTGGTATCCCAACAACGACTCCACCAAAGCTGACGCTCTGGTTTCCCAGTCTCCCACCTATCCTGTACAGACAATACCGAAATTCAATGCTAAGCTACAGTAAAGCTCTACGGGGTCTTTCCGTCCAATCGCGGGTAGCGAGCATCTTCACTCGCACTACAACTTCGCCGGATTTGCAGTTGAGACAGTGCACAAGTCATTACGCCATTCGTGCGGGTCAGAACTTACCTGACAAGGAATTTCGCTACCTTAGGACCGTTATAGTTACGGCCGCCGTTTACTGGGGCTTAAGTTCACACCTTCGCGTTACCGCTAAGCATTCCCCTTAACCTTCCAGCACCGGGCAGGCGTCAGCCCCTATACATCAGCTTACGCTTTAGCAGAGACCTGTGTTTTTGTTAAACAGTTGCTTGTGCCTATTCTCTGCGGCCTGCATTGCTGCAGGCACCCCTTCTCCCGAAGTTACGGGGTCAATTTGCCTAGTTCCTTAACTGCAATTCTTCCGTCGGCCTTAGGATTCTCTCCTCATCTACCTGTGTCGGTTTGCGGTACGGGCACTACTTCTCTTTCTAGATGCTTTTCTTGGAAGCATGGAATCAGATACTTCGGTTCCGTAGAACCTTCCCCATCACGCCTCAGAATTGTTAGAACGGATTTGCCTATCCTAACTCCCTAAACGCTTAGACTAGCATCCAATAGCTAGCACATCCTATCCTTCTCCGTCACACCATCGATAATAACGATTGTAGTGGTATTGGAATATCAACCAATTGTCCATCGACTACGCCTTTCGGCCTCGCCTTAGGTCCCGACTAACCCTGAGAAGACAAACTTTACTCAGGAAACCTTAGATATTCGGCCTGTAAGATTCTCACTTACATCTCGCTACTAATGCCAACATTCTCACTCGTAATCAGTCCACCGCTCCTTACGGTACGACTTCAGCCCGATTACGACGCTCCTCTACCGCTCACAATAAATTGTGAACCCGTAGCTTCGGTGGTAAGTTTGAGCCCCGGACATTTTCGGCGCAGGATCTCTTGACTAGTGAGCTATTACGCACTCTTTTAATGAGTGGCTGCTTCTAAGCCAACATCCTAGTTGTCTTAGAAATCCCACATCCTTTTCCACTTAACTTACACTTTGGGACCTTAGCTGACGATCTGGGCTGTTTCCCTTTTGACCATGGAACTTATCTTTCACAGTCTGACTGCCGGACTGATAGTATATGGCATTCGGAGTTTGATAAGGTTCGGTAAGCGCTATGCCCCCTAGCCTATTCAGTGCTCTACCTCCACTACTCACATTTTCCGACGCTAGCCCTAAAGCTATTTCGAGGAGAACCAGCTATATCCGAGTTCGATTGGAATTTCTCCGCTATCCACAGCTCATCCCATGCTTTTTCAACAGCAACGTGGTTCGGTCCTCCACGAGGTTTTACCCTCGCTTCAACCTGGCCATGGATAGGTCACCCGGTTTCGGGTCTACAGCATGCAACTAGTCGCCCTATTAAGACTTGGTTTCCCTTCGGCTCCGTACCTTAAGTACTTAACCTCGCTACATACCGTAACTCGTTGGCTCGTTCTACAAAAAGCACATCATCACACACATATGGTGCTTTGATCGGTTGTAGGCATATGGTTTCAGGTTCTATTTCACTCCCCTCCCGGGGTTCTTTTCACCTTTCCCTCACGGTACTGCTTCACTATCGGTCATCAGGTAGTATTTAGCCTTGGGAGGTGGTCCTCCCTGCTTCCCACAAGGTTTCACGTGTCTCGTGGTACTCTGGTGCAGAACTGATTATCATAATTTTCATCTACGGGACTATTACCCCCTACGGTCTAACTTTCCAGTTATGTTCGATTAACCATGATTTCTCGTTATGTTCTGTCCGCAACCCCAGAAATAAATTTCTGGTTTGGGCTCTTTCCTTTTCGCTCGCCGCTACTAAGAAAATCGATTTTTCTTTCTTTTCCTCCAGGTA